>DAOWEJ010000058.1 GCA_030638575.1 Deltaproteobacteria bacterium
ACATTATGAAAACCAAACGAATCCTTTTACTGGTTGTGTTCGTCGTAACATCACTGATCTGGGGCTGTGCCACAGTGAAGAAACGCACCTCCCTGCCTGAGGATTTAAGCCCTGTTGCCCGGGTGCCGGGCATCTCCGATGCCAGAATGTGGGGGGACGAGCCGCCGGCGTACGTTGAAGAATGGCTGAATTTGACCAAGGCCGAGCTGAAAGCCCGGTATCAGGCCTGGTACCGTACTTCGCACAACTACCTGGCCCTTTCCGGTGGCGGTGCAGACGGGGCCTTCGGCGCCGGGCTGCTGGTGGGCTGGACCGCCATAGGCAATCGGCCTGAGTTCAGTATGGTGACCGGCATAAGTACCGGAGCCCTCATAGCGCCGTTCGCTTTTCTCGGCCCTGATTACGATGCGCAGCTCAAGAAATTCTACACGACCAGTTCCACCGAGGATATCATCGAAAAGCTCCATCTCAGTGAATTCCGCTCCGTTGCCGCCGTCACCAGCTCGGAACCGCTCCGGAAAATGCTGGCTAAATACGTGGATCAAGAAACAATGGATGCCATTTCCGCCGAGCACCGTAAAGGGCGGCGCCTGCTGATCGGAACGACAAACCTCGATGCCGGGCGTCCGGTAATCTGGAACATCGGCGAGATCGCATCCAGCGGGAAACCGAACGCTCTCGATCTGATTCACGATGTGCTTCTGGCTTCGGCCTCCATCCCTTGCGCTTTCCCGCCGGTGTTCATCCAGGTGGAAGCCGGCGGTTCCCGGTATGACGAGATGCACGTGGACGGCGGCGCGACCTCCCAGGTTTTCCTCTTCCCGACCGGGCTGGACTGGAGCCGGGTTACGAAAAAACTCGAGGTGAAAGGCACACCGCGTGCATACATTATCCGGAACGATCGCCTCGAACCCAAGTGGCAGGCCGTAAAACCGAAACTTGTCTCCATTGCCGGAAGATCCATCAGTACTCTAATCCTCAACCAGGGTTACGGCGATATGTACCGCCTCTATCTCGAGGCCCAGCAGGCGGGCATCGATTTCAATCTGGCCTACATCCCGAGCGAATTCAACCTGAAAGCAAAGGAACCGTTCGACCCGGAATACATGGGTAAACTGTTCGATCTCGGTTATCGGATGGCATTGTCGGGATACCCCTGGGAAAAAACACCACCTGGGTTTTGAAGTATTTAAAATGAAAATTGTCGGTATCATCGATAAAAGAAGGGGAAAAAAATGAAAAAAAGTCAACTGTTCCTTGTAATGGTCATTCTTTTGATGACAAGCTCTATCTGTCCTGCTGTAGCCGCTGAAGCGGAAAACAAGATCAATCCGTGGAAAAAATTCGGCTTTAATCTGGGCGGTTCATTCAATCTCAATGACAGTCGTGTCCAACTGGGAAAAAAAAATTTGGGGGTGTATCCGGAAAAATGTTTGACACCAGCAATGTTAGAATCAGAGTGTGGATTCCGACTCTCAAACGAGCTAAAGTAGAATGCAGGGAGATGAAACAGACTCGGCATAGTTTTGCAACTTATCATTTATCTCGGGGCAAGAATCCACTTCACATTGCAAAGGTTATGGGCCACAGAAATGCAGAAATGGTCATCAAGGTTTATAGCAAATACATCGATAATGCGGTGGGAATCGATGATTAGCATGTTTCTTTTATGACTATTGGTAGTAATAAGTAAGAAGAAGGAGAAAAAATTTTGGCAAAATTTTGGCAAAAAAAGCTTAAAAATAAAAAAGGACTCGACAATAAGTCTGTTAAGTCCTTGGTTTTATTGGTGGGCCGTGAAGGAATCGAACCTTCAACCTACTGATTAAGAGTCAGGTGCTCTGCCTAGTTGAGCTAACGGCCCAATGATATGAGACCTTTGCAAAACGCCACTTTTCGAAGTCTGCGCTTATCTGTCCAATTTCTGTGTCAGGCTCAAATTTTAATCCTCGAAATACTCCATGTATTCCTGTGGTTAAAATTATCGCCTTCCTTGAACTTGAACAAAAATTAGCATTTTTCAAAGGTCTCAATATATGTAAATAAAAAACGGTAAGCTTGGTATCAGTTTTGAGACTTACTGTCAATTTATTTTTTAACAAGGAATACATGATGGTCAGGTCGGCCACATCTTTTCTTTTTTCCTTTTCATCTTTTTTCTGTCCTTTTTCCAGGCGATTTCTTTTCGTTTTCTTTCGTGTTTGGACCTTTTATCGTGATTCTTTTCATCAGTCAGATCCATTAAAAAAGTGCCGGGAAGGCTTTTTGGCCTGTCTTCTTTGAGGGTTTCCTTTTTAGGCTCAGGCTTTTCCTGTGGCAGAGGCGGACCTGTAAAACAGCCCACGGGGATAGAATCAGCAAGAAAGATCAAATCTCCTGAATTGTAAAAGACAACCCTTTTATTTAGCGATTTCTGGGACTGAACTGTAAGGAGCACAGGGGTCTGATCTATCCGCTTTCCCATTTTTTCAGCCATTTCCTTTTTAGGTGAAAGGATAACATGTCTGCGGCCGATGGGGAATATCCCTTTATCCATGACAAAGGGATAAGCTTTTCTTCTTATGCAGGTATAAAGAAGTTTGGGAGGATTCGCTGCCGGTGTGCGTTGAGGTAGATGCTCACGGGATTTTGCACGAATAAGGTTATCTGAAATATCGATGGGTGGATCTGTGAGGGTTAAAAGGATCTCGTCGATATGGGACCTGCGCACATATCTCCAGCCGTCTTCTTCACAGACTGCCTTTAATAATCCCTTGATTTTAACAAATCCGTCAGTATCCGGTACGAGCCCGAACTCATCAGGCCTGCGCCCCAATATGTAGGAAATAAATTTGGCGAGTTGTTTTGGGGATTTTAGTTGGCCCATTTATTAAAACCTCTTTTGACAGCAGGGGTTCGAAGGTTCAGGGTTCAAAGGTTCAACGTTTCTTTTACAGAACTCTTAATCGAATTATCCCGCTATTTTTCGTATGAATCAACCTGCTGTGCCATGAATTTGCTGTTTCAACCCAAAGTCGTAACCAAAGTTCAGGGTTGAGGTATCAACGGTTGAGATTTGAATTAAACTTCCAACCTCTTAACCCTGAACCCGTGAACAGTTACTCTTGAGCAATGTAAACCTGGACTGAAAAAAGTTTTACACGAAAACACAAAATTTGTTATTTCGTGCTTTCCTTCTTCCGTGTTTTCGTGATTGGTTTTAATTAATTCGGTCATGAATGGTACTATTTACATTGTTAAAAAAACAATGTATATTCCGAGGCAATTTCAAAAAGTCCCCTTTTGCCCGATATCTGCGTCAGGCTCAAATTTTAATCCTCGAAATACTCCATGTATTCCTGTGGTTAAAATTTTCGCCTTTCTTGATCTCGAACAGATAAGCGCAGACTTCGAAATTGAACATTTTGAAACTGCCTCTTTCATTTGTTATTTTTCTTTACCCTTATAATTAGAAATGTCAATAGATTTGGAAATAGAAAGGAAAGGATTAAAAAATGAATCGTGATAAATCAGATGAACTTTTTAATAAGGCTTTGGGTGTAATTCCGGGGGGTGTGAACAGTCCTGTACGTGCATGTAAGTCGGTGGGAGCAGAACCAATATTTATAGATCATGCTGACGGATGCATGGTTTTTGATTCGGACGGCAACAGCTTTATCGATTATATCGGTTCATGGGGCCCTATGATTTTAGGGCACAGGCATCCTGCGGTTATTGAAGCAATCACGAAGGTTCTGGAACGGGGAACCAGTTTTGGAGCACCCACAGATCTTGAGGTCAAGCTTGCCGAACTGGTCATCGAGGCAGTTGAATCAATAGATATGGTGAGAATGGTAAACTCCGGCACGGAAGCGACCATGAGTGCAATACGACTTGCTCGAGGGGTTACAGGGCGGGATAAAATAATTAAATTTGACGGATGCTATCATGGCCATGCGGATGCCCTACTTGTGGAAGCAGGGTCCGGTGTTGCAACACTGGGAATTCCGGGAAGCCCGGGTGTGCCGGAATCATTCGTCGCAAATACTCTTTCGCTTCCTTATAATGATATTGAATGTGTAAAGAAAATCATGGAAGAGCAGGGTGAAAAGATAGCCTGCATTATTGTTGAACCTGTTGCAGGTAACATGGGGCTTGTCCCGCCCGCTGATGGTTTTCTGGAAGCATTAAGGAGTCTGACTGAAGAAAATGGAAGTCTGCTTATATTTGACGAGGTTATGACCGGTTTCAGAGTGGCATATGGGGGTGCACAATCATTATATGGAATCTCACCTGATATTTCATGTTTCGGCAAGATCATCGGAGGCGGATTGCCGGTTGGTGCTTATGGGGGAAGGCGTGATATCATGGAAAAAGTAGCACCGCAGGGGACTGTATACCAGGCCGGTACTCTATCCGGTAATCCGGTGGCTATGGCGGCAGGTATTGCAACACTTGAACAGATCAAAAAGCTTGGGTTTTACGACAAACTCGATGAAAAGTCAGACCGACTTGCTTCAGGTTTTGAAAAAGCCGCAAAACGATCCGGCATAAATATAACAGTCGACAGGGTCGGTTCAATGCTGGGTCTATTTTTCACAGATAAAAAGGTTAATAATTTTGACGAGGCAAAAACAAGTGATCTAAAGATGTTTTCAGCCTATTATAAGGGGATGTTGGAAAAAGGGATTTATCTTGCCCCGTCCCAGTTCGAAGCCCTTTTTGTTTCTGAAGCACACACCATCGAACATATTGATAGGACAATAAAGGCGGCAGAGGAAGTGTTCAGCGATCTGATAAAATAACCCAGGTATTAGAGCCGGTTTCAAAACGTTTCAGCCCGAAGTCTGCGCTTATCTGTTCAATATCAAGGAAGGCGACCAAATTTTAAATCAGGTTTAACCACAGGAATACACGGAGTATTTCGAGGATTAAAATTTGAGACTGACGCAGAGATTGGGCAAAATGGGACGTTTTCAAATTGGCTCATTAAATATTTCCATTATTGCGGGTAACGCAGTACCGCTCTGTTCCTTGATGAAATATCCCCTCTCGCTTTTTAAAGCCAGATTTGAGAAAGGATTTTCTTCGATGTTTATATCCAGGATGATTCCGTTATGATTATTTACTTCCCGGGCCACAATATTGGGCAGGTTTGTTGCACCTGATGTTCCGACAATTATAAGCAATTCAGTTTGACCGGCAACATTTATAGAGCTGTGATAACGATAAAATTTTTCGTTATAGACTTCATCAAACCATAAAACATGGGGACGGGCGTATCTTCCGCATTCAGGGCACAGCAGTAGTTTTCTCTGTGATTCGTCAAGACCTTCACCTTTTGATATTGCCCGCAGATTTTCAGGGATAGGATAAATCGTTGGAGTGCACTCATAAGCGCAGCGTATAAAAAAAATATTTCCGTGTATTTGATATGTGTTTTCTAAACTGTTTCCTGCACGCAGATGCAGCCCATCCACATTTTGCGTGATCAAGGTGAAACGGTCTTGAAAAAACTTTTCCATTTCCACTATAGCAAGGTGGCCTTTATTCGGGCCGGCTTTTCTACAGATACCGAGTCTATACAAATACCATTTCCAGACTTCGTCGGGATTTTGCATAAACATATGGTATGTCGCCATTTCCTGGGGATGGTATTCCTTTGAACCAACTGTCCAGAATCCCTCAGGGCCGCGAAAAGTAGGAATACCACTTTCTGCAGAGATGCCGGCTCCGGTTAGGACTGTTAAGCGCCCTGAACCTTTGGTGAAATCCTTTAAAACTTTTTTAATTTCTTTGTTCATATTTTGCCGTCCTTGTTTTTGTTTATGAATTATGTTTTCCTTATAGTGAATTAAAAAAACAGATGATTCAATGATTTATTGAAAATTTTTTGTAAAGGGAGTGTATACTCAGGTGGATAGGCTGAAGGCTGAAGACTGTTAGGAAAAAGCGCATTTTGAAGCCATGTTTGGTGCAAAATCACATTCCGCCAAGGTACGGCAATCGTACTATTCTGACCCCTTCAGCATTCAGTCTAAACAGCTTCAGCCTGACTACATGAGTAGCCACAAGGGAGTTTATCATAAATGGATTTAAGTAAAAACCGAATTCCGGAGCATGTTAAAAAAATTCATCTGATTGCAGTGTGCGGTACAGGAATGGGGGCACTTGCATGCATGCTAAAGGATATGGATTTTGAAGTAACGGGTTCCGATCAGAAAATATACCCCCCCATGAGCAGTTTTCTTGCCCAAAAAGGTGTAGATGTTGCCGATGGTTTTAATGGGAAAAATATTACCCATGATACGGATCTTGTAGTGGTTGGAAATGCGGTTTCAAAGGATAACCCTGAGGTTATTAAATTAGATAAAATGGGCCTTTATTTTTGTTCCATGCCCCAGGCATTAAACAGGTTTATCGCAGCAGGTAAAATGCCGATAATAATTGCAGGTACACACGGTAAAACGACAACATCTTCTATTCTTGCCTGGATACTCTATAAAGCGAGTCTTGATCCTAGCTTCATGATAGGAGGCATATTAAATAACTTTGACAGCAATTATCGGCTTGGAAAAGGCGAGCATATTATCATCGAAGGTGATGAATACGACACGGCCTTTTTTGATAAAGGGCCGAAATTTTTACATTATGATCCATATATAGCGGTACTGACCAGCGTTGAGTTCGATCATGCGGATATATTTAAGGACATGAATCATGTCAAAGAAGCGTTTGACCGGTTTATATCTTCAATTGCACAAAAGAGCACCCTTATTGCGTTTGATGGTGATAAAAATGTAGAGGAACTTATAAATGGCAGGCAATGCAGGATAGAAAGATACGGCAGGGATACGGATTCAACATGGCGAATACAAAATATCTCCATAGACCCTCCATGGACCTTTTTTAATGTTTTAAAGCATGAAAGTACCTTTGGAAACTTTAAAACAAACCTTGTCGGTATGCACAACCTGTTTAATATTTTATCAACCATTGCAGTTGCCGATAACATGAATATACCAGGTGAAGTCATTGCCGGAGCCCTTGAAAACTTTCAAGGTGTAAAACGAAGACAGGAAATACGCGGAAGTAAAAGAGGCATAACAGTTATTGACGATTTCGCCCATCACCCAACCGCGGTAAAAGAGACGATAAGCGCTGTAAAGAATTTTTATACAGGTGGCCGAATTGTTGCCGTCTTTGAACCAAGGACCAATTCCAGCATGAGAAAAGTTTTTCAGAATATTTATCCGAATTCATTTGATTCGGCAGATCTTGTATGTATCCGAAAACCACCATTACTTGAAAAGATACCTTTTATTGAACGTTTTTCATCTGAAAAGCTGGTAGATGACTTGAAAAATCGCGGAAAGGATGCTTACTTTTTTACAGATACAGAGTCGATTATTACTTTTCTGGCCAGGGAAGCAGAAGCCGGTGATATTATACTTATAATGTCTAACGGCGGGTTCGAAAATATACACGAGAGGCTTTTAGAAAGGTTATAAGATTTTCTATTTAGGTTCTCCTCCAGATTAGTTGATGCAAAGGGTTCGAGGATTCAAGGGGTCGAGTGCTAAGCTATATATAAAAACCGAATATATTCCGGGGTTGTTTTTCTTCCATATCCTTCTGCTATGTTACTGAGGACAGAGACTGCTGCCCTCCTTATTTGTGATGTCAGGCCGTATCTTTCTTCATTAGGGAACCTTTTTGTTATTTTATAAATTTCGAAACATAGCTGGTAGGACCTTTGTCAAACTTTTAATTCTATATAATTCTTAAGCATTTTTATACGCCTGTTCTATGGCGGATCACTCGAACCCTTGACCCCTTGAGTCCTGGAATCCTTATGATCCTACCAACTCTTTTTGAGATGATCCTTTACTTATTATGCATTTCCAATAGGTTTTGTCATGGAAAGGATTTCGTCGCCGTTATTTGCATGACTTATTGATTTTAGATCAAGATTCTTTTTTAATTCAATCATAAAAGTTATTTTTGAAATAAACAGCCCCCGCAAAAGATACTCGAAAGCAAACTGTTGTTCTTTGTTTAAATCCTTAAATTCAAAAAGCCGTATTACTTTATCCACTACAGGTGCGACTATTTCGTTTATCTTTACCTGGGTGGGAGTGAGTTCATCATTTACATTTTTTCCCCAGACCGCCGGGATAATATAAGTAATCGGTTTTTCAAGAAGCTCACTGCAGTGTGATACAAAAACATCATTAGCTGTTTTATCTATCAAAGGTGCTACAGTCCTTGATATCTCTGTTAGATCTTCCGGTTTTTCCTCTTTTTTCGTTTTGATAAAGTATTTTTTAAAAATATTCATCATAAATTATTTTTAGTATCTTAATCCTGAAATTCGTGTTTTTTATGTCAGAAAACAAAAGACAAATAGCAAATAAATCACAATAGTCAAAAGACAAATGACAAATAAATTACAATGCTGGCAAACAACTATTGGTTTTTAATCTTATTTAAGATTTGGATATTGTAATTTGGAATTTATTTGACCCAATTTTAAGATTAGGTGGTGCTTGTATTTTGTTGTTTCCGGTTTATC
>DAOWEJ010000071.1 GCA_030638575.1 Deltaproteobacteria bacterium
CAGGAACGAGGCAATACATGTAGTATGCCGAGTGCCTGAAAAACCGCTGCAACGCAGTAGATGGGACTTTTTACGACGCCATCAATGTTTACCTGCTGTATATCTCATACCGGAGGATTTTTGTAAAGTTTCATTTCGGATAGTTTCGTGAAAACCCTAAATCATACGGCAAAGTAAAAAGCTTCAAATTCAAGGCGCGCAAATCCTGAGGAATGCGGCGTACTAATAGTACGCCGCAGTGACGAAGGATGCAGCGCAACGAAGAAGTTGGACTTTTTACAAAGCCGTCATTTCGGATAGCCGGTGATTTCACGAATACGTTCATAGAAAGGTTTGAGACGTTTGTACATCTTTTTGTATACATCATGATATAATTCACTGTAAAGCCCGTGGGTTTTCATATCAGGCTCAAAAACTTCTCCCATATGGGTCATTGATTTAACTGCTGTTTCGAAATCTTTGTGCAGGCCAAGCCCCACAGATGCATCTATGGACGCTCCGAGTCCTGAAGTTTCATAAAGGTGAGGTCTGGTTGTCGGCATACCGAAAATATCCGCCGTAAGCTGCATGGCGCTTTTGCTTTGGCTCCCTCCCCCTGATACCCTGAGACTTGTAATCGGAATACCCGTTCGTTTTTCTATGCGTTCTTTTCCTTCCCTGAGTGCATAGGCAAGCCCTTCTAAAATCGACCGGTAAAGATGAGCACGGGTATGAACATCACCAAAGCCGATTATTGCACCTTTTGCTTCAGGACCGGGAAGTTTCAGCCCCGGTGACCAGAAAGGCTGGAGCATAAGCCCCATGGAACCGGGAGGGATTTTCTCTAGTAGTTTTTCAAAAAGCTCTTCTACTTCCATACCCTGTCTGGCAGCCTCACGTTGTTCCTGATACCCGAATTCTTCTTTAAACCAGCTTACCATCCAGTATCCGCGGTAAATCTGAACCTCGATGGTATGATATTCTGGTACGGCAGACGGATATGGGGGGAGAAGCGGAATGGCTTCGATATATTTTTTATGGGTCACGTTAATTGTCGCTGTTGTACCGTAGCTCAGGCAACCGATTGAAGGCTCTAAACTCCCTGAGCCAATTACTTCGCATGCCTTGTCAGCCGCGGCTGAGATAAGGGGCAGCCCGGCAGGCAGGCCAGTTTCTGCAGCCGCGTTCCGGGTTATTTCTCCAAGCACCTGGCCAGGCGGTATCACATTGGGCAGCATGCTTCGATCAATAGGTAATACCTGCCATTTCCAGTCCTTATCTGAAGCCCAGCGAAGCTTTTTGTAATCAAAAGGAATATACCCCACCTGGCACCCGATGGAGTCGACGAATTCCCCGGTCAGCCTGTATGTCAAATAACCGGAAAGGAGAAGATATTTATGAGTGTTTTGCCACAGGTCGGGCTGATGCGTCTTTATCCAGTTGGCTTCGGCCTCTGCCTGAAAATAAGCTATTGTATCGGTTAAGCGTATGAGCTTGAAGAGAAAGCCCCAGGGACCTCCAAGGGGTCGCAGCCCGTGAGTTTTACGTTGATCCAGCCAGATAATGGCAGGACGAAGGGGCTTTCCATCTCTGTCAAGATTTATGACGGTACTCCTCTGTGTGGTGAGTGCAAGTCCGGCTATTCGCTCCTTAATATCTTTTCCCTGCTGCCATAGCCCCTGGCAGGCCCGGCAAAGAGCCTGCCAGAAAACTTCCGGGTCCTGTTCCGCCCACCCGGGGTTATCAGAATAATATGGTGTAAACTCAACGATCTCTTTTGCCACAATCTGACCTTCAAGATCGAATATAAGGGCTTTCATGCTCTGAGTTCCATTATCAATGGCCAGCAACAGATCTTTATTATTCATAATTCACCTGTAATTGTTTGACTTTTTTTTAAAAAAGGTCAAAAATTTTACCTCTTAAAAAAAGATTGCAAATTCCTGATAAATTCCCTGACAGAGAAAGGTTTATATTCAACGGGCTCCACTGCATACTTTGGAGGTAGCGCATAATAACGTTTCCGGTGCTCAAGGTATGTTTTTATCTCCTCTTTCCAGCGTTTCCTGTTCCATGGCAATGCATCTTTGCAAAGCTTATGGATTCGCTTAAGATACGCCTTTCCTCCTTCAGGTGTCAATAGGCCTATTCTGACCCGTCTTAAAAGCAGGTCGCTAAGATGTCTGACCTGTTCATACTTTGCCGTAAAAGGCAATTCCGCCCAGAGCGTATTTGTACCGGGAATATATGTAAGATCTTCGAAAGCAGCCATGCGAACCAGATCATTTGCCATTTTGCCGTATCGCCCAAAAAGACGACGCCACATATCAGGAGGAAGTCCGAAGTCTTTTTCAGGTTCAACCGGAACTTCAGAAAAAACAGGAGGGTGCGGGCCGTTTATTTTGTGAGAGGGCAGAAAAGGTTTAACAGCCTTTAAGGCATCTTGCGCTGACCGCCGGAAGGTTGTAAGCTTTCCTCCTGTTATTGTAACAAGACCCTTATCTGTCCAGACGACATGTTCGCGTGATTCTTCAGAAGGTGAAATCTCACCCTCGCTTAGTATAGGACGGATGCCTGCAAATGTGGAAATGCAGTCTTTTAAGGAAATATCGACTGATGGAAATACCGCCTTAAAACCTTCCATAAGGTAGTCAACTTCTTCTTCGCTGATGGCAGGCTCTTTTAAAAGATCGTCTTTGCGATCAATATCTGTTGTACCTAAAAGCAGCGCCCCTTCCCAGGGAATAACAAAGATCGGTCTGTTATCCAAAGGGTGGACAAAGCTGACGGCATGAGAAAGAGGCAAAATCCCGGCAGGGAATATGAGATGGCTACCCCGCAAGGGGCGCAGGTGATGTTTAGGTTTGGGTGATGGATGCAACTTTTCAGCCCATGATCCTGTGGCGTTAATTACAGCCGGCGCGAACAGATTTTTTTCTTTTTGTGTTTCCGTATCTTTAACTGTTACACCTGAAACTTCTCCTTTGGCGTTGCGGTTTATTTCTTCAGCCGTGGTATAATTCATTGCTCGGCCGCCTGATGCCACAGCTTCATTTATCAGGCGCAGGACCAGGCGAGCGTCATCAACCTGTGCGTCATAAAAAAGAAACCCCCCTAAAAGCGTTTCCTGTTTTATACCGGGGACTAAAGCATAGAACTCTGCTGCTTCATAATATCTGTGCTGTTTCTCCCAGGCTATCACGTCATATATTGAAAGACCCAAACCCAGCAATTTTTTCCCGGGGGTCTGGTTTTCGTACACAGGCATCAAAAAGCCCAGAGATTCCACCAGGCCGGGAGCCTTTTTAAGCAGGTACTCACGTTCGTTGACAGAAGCCCTGGTCAGTAAAAATCGTTTTTCTTTAAGATATCGCAACCCGCCATGGATTAATTTGGAAGAGCGGCTGGAAGTTCCCCAGGCAAAATCCTGTCTTTCGATAAGAAGTACGTCCAGGCCCATTCTGATAGCTTCCCTAAAAATGCCGGCGCCGGTGATGCCGGCACCTATAATTATCAGGTCCCAGTTATTCTTTAAATCTTCAAGTTTCATGTTTTTTCTTCTTTGCTGTTTTTATTTCGTTCCAGATTTCAATGCTCTTTTCCATGGTTTTTCGGACAATTTGCTCGACGCCTTTACCACCTTTCTCAATTGCATTTGAAAGATCAGTATAATAAGTTCGAGATATGTTTCTGGCTTTTGGCAGGCTGAAATAGTGAAATGCCATAGCCTTGAAGATAGAAGTGAAGTCATTTAAAATAAGTATATATACAGGATTGCGGGAGTGTTCGGCCATAAGGAGCTGCAATTTCCAATCATAAGCTGCAAACGCTTTTGCTTTGTTATCAAGATCATTGGCCCGGGATAGATAATTCAAAATTGCTTCGGATGATTTTTCAACAGACAGCCTGGCAATAATCGGAAGCATGGTGCATCTTACTTCAAGGAGGTGGGTTATAAATCCGTCGGGCAAATACTCGCCATACTCTGCCATGGTGCTAAGCAACCTGAGGCCGCCATTTTGCCAGTAGTCATTGATTACGGTCTGCTTTCCGTGCCTAATCGTGATCCATCCTTCTGTGGAAAGACGCTGCAATGTTTCCCGCAGAGTCGGCCTTGTAACACCTATTTGCACTGCAAGGGTTCTTTCATTCGGCAAGGCCGCTCCGGGTGGATATGTACCATCCAGTATGGATGTAAGCAGTTTGTGTTCCACATAATGTGTCGGGCGAATGAGGGAGTTTGTCTTTGTTGTCATATTTTTCCTTTATTTTTTCTTTTACATCTGGTAAGAGGTCATACCAGTTAAATGGGAAATTGTCAAGATAAATTGGTAACTTTCAGAGGAAACGTATTTGGAAAAATAAAATCAGAATAAATTAGTTTAAAAGGAGGGGCTTAAAGGTTTTTTCTCCAGACGATATCTTTTTCAGTTATCAAAATATTTCGCAGTGACCCGATATTTATGATTTGATTCACAGATTATCTCATCTTTTAAAATAGTTACGCAAAATCATTAAATATCGGGTCGCCCAGTACAGTATAGGTTGATATCGGCTGGAGAAAAAATTTTTAAGCCCCGGACCAGTTACAAAGGTAACATTATTTTATAAATGCGTTTACCCTGGTACTTTTTCAAATGTCTTGAAATTAAAAGTATAAAAGCATATCTTAAAATGCTTCTTGGCAAGACAGGCGGTTTTAAATAAAATTCAATTTGTTATAGATTTATCATAAACACAGGAGAAAAAAATGCGTGATGCCAAAAGTTTTTATCCGGACTGGGTAAATTCATCTCCGGAACATGGAACGTACCGTTCCATATTCAAATGGGGAGATCCTGACAGGTTCAAGCATCCGAATCCCAGGCTATATGAAATGATAAAAGAAAAATTTCAAATGACCGATTCAGATTTTCAAAAAAGGAAGAAAGAGGGAAACGAGAAGGTAAGTTTAGGTAGGCCGGTTAGGCTTTCCAACGAGCACATAGAAATGTTTATCGATTTTGTCGGAAAAGATAATGTTTCATTTGATGATTATTCACGGGTGAAATATGCAACCGGCAAAACCGCACAGGAAGCCATGGAGCTTAGAAACGGCATATGCAAAGATGTGGCGGACATTATTGTACATCCACGCAGCAGGGAGGATATAAAAAAGATCGTAACATACTGCAATCAGCATAAGATTCCGGTTTATGTCTATGGAGGGGGCTCATCTGTAAATTTCGGACTAAATACAGTGAAAGGCGGTGTTACGCTGGTTATGAGTACGCATATGAACCGTGTGCTTGAATTTAACGAAACTAACCGGACAATCACCGTTGAACCAGGTATCATGGGGCCGGACTATGAAAAAGCACTTCATGAAGCGCAGAAGCTGTTTAAGGCAAAAGGAAGATATACCGGCGGGCATTTCCCCCAGTCCTTTCAATATTCTTCAGTTGGAGGCTGGATAGTAACCCTCGGTTCAGGACAGGAGTCTTCCTATTACGGAGATATGTATGATATAGTAATTAGCCAGGAATATGTGACACCTGCCGGATCTTTCAAAACTCTGGAATATCCGGGGACTGCCACAGGACCGAAAGTTAACGACATCATGAAAGGGAGCGAAGGGTCATACGGCATACTTGTAAGCGTGACCTGTAAGATATTCAGATACATGCCTGAAAACCTTAAAAGGTTTGCATTCATATTTCCATCCTGGGAAGATACCGTAGACGCTGCACGGGAAATTTCCCAGGGTGAATTCGGCATGCCGGCGGTGTTCAGAATTTCCGATCCCGAGGAGACCGATGTTGCATTGAAGCTTTACGGCATAGAGGGGACCGTCATTGACAGAATTATGAGATATCGTGGGTTTAAACCAATGAAACGCTGCCTTTATATCGGTCATAGCCGGGGCGAAAAGGCTTTTGCAAAAAATATAAAGAAAAAGGTAAAAAAGATCTGTCGCAGCCATGGAGCCATGTATATTACCGGCTATCCTGCAAAAAAATGGGCACATGGAAGGTATACAGATCCTTATATGAGAGAGGATTTAAATGACTTTGGTATAATGATAGATACCCTGGAATCAGCCGTGACATGGGATAATTTTCACAACCTGCACCAGGGCGTGAGGGACTTTATAAAGAGACGTCCAAACACCATATGTATGACCCACGGGTCCCACTTCTATCCACAGGGAACGAATCTTTATTTCATATTTATTGCAAAGATGGATGACATAAAAGAGTATAGAAAATTCCAGGAAGGTATTATAGAACAGATAGTATTGCATGGCGGGTCATTAAGCCATCACCACGGTATAGGGAAAATGTTTGCACCCTGGATGGAAGATCATCTGGGAAAACAGCAGATGGATGTCTTGCGCTGCCTTAAAAAACACTTTGATCCCAATAATATAATGAATCCCGGCGGAACCCTCGGTCTGGATATTTCAGATTATAAAAAAGTGTAACATTTTAGAGTGTTGAAAAGCAATGTCAGATTATTACCAGGATAATTACAAAGCATATCATGAAAAAACCTTTTCAATCGACCCGGCATTCTTTTTAGAACCTCTGGCAAAAAGTCTTTCACCCGGCTCCCTTGTCCTCGATATCGGCTGCGGATCAGGCCGCGACCTTATCTGGTTTAAAAATAGAGGCTTTAATATAATAGGATTCGAACGTTCTCACGGCCTGGCGTCCCTTGCCAGAGAAAAAGCCGGATGCGAAATAATCGAGGGCGACTTTGAATCATTCGATTTTTCCAAAGTTTCAGTAGATGCGGTCATCATGTCGGGATCACTTGTACATATACCTCACAATAAATTGCCTTATGTTTTTCAAAATATAACCCGGGCACTTGTTCCCCGACAAGGGAAAGAGCTTAACCGGAAAATTGCAGACAGCGGCGTGCAGTCTGAAAATCGCTTCCTTAAAGGATATGCTTATATTTCCTTAAAAGAGGGCTCAGGAACGAGGACTGATAGGCAGGGAAGAACTTTCTACCTCTGGCAGGATAGGGAACTGAGGGAATTATTCGATATGCAGGGTTTTAATGTTATAGATTTTTATCGCAGTGAATCCGCCCTGAAAACAGGCGAGGTGTGGCTGGGATATGTGCTGAAGCTTGATACCGCACTATAGTCTTATAAGGTAGTAATTATGTTATCTGATCGTAAAAACAAACCCCTCAACCGAAGCGATTCAATAAAAGCCCATCTTAATAATCCGATATCGTTAAAAGTCGATGTCAAAAGACTCGATTTTAATATGGCCAGGCAAATTGCCTTTAAAAAGGCAAAAGAGATAACGCAAGGTCCTGTTCTACTTGCCTGGTACGACCGTAAAACCGGTAATGTCGCGCCCCAGGTAGCATGCGCCAGGGATGATAAACCTGCCTGGATCGTTTATGCCGAGTCAAGGGGCGGCAATATTATCATCGACATAAATGATGAAGAGTACGTTTTTATCTATGGCGCAGAGGATTAACCCGAATATTTTATAAAATATTCGGGTTAAACTACACCGGTAATAATCCCTGAATCATTTGGCCCCTTGACAGGTAGGCGTCGGATGTCCTTTACACCGGATCCGGATAGCATGCCTGTTATCTGATTTTCAGAATAGGACTGACCATCAGGCGTACCCAAAAGCATATTAAGGGAAAAGAGTGCAGGGAAAAGAGGCCCGTCCATTGTGTTGTTTAAAATAAAATCATGAATAATTATCATACCTCCCGGCTCTATAGCTGAAACAGCTTTTTGGATGATTTGCCGGCAATCCTTGTTGCCTTCTCCGTGGAGAATGTGAGATAGCCATGCAACATCATAGCTTCCTTCAACCCCCTCTTTAACATAATTACCATCCATGAAATCTATCCGGTCGGTGAGACCGAATTTTTCAATGGTTTTTTCCGCAAAGGGTCTGGTGGTAGGAAGGTCATAGACTGTGGCTTTAAGACCGGGATTGTTCATGCAAAAATGGATGGCATAGGTTCCGGGTCCGCCGCCCAGGTCCAGTAAATGACGTTTACCGGAAAGATCAAATTCAGGTACCAGCACAGGAGCAATGGTCATGGCCAGATTGTACATACCCATAAGGAAACTTTCCCGCCACTCAGGATTTGTGTCAGATACTCTCGCTCTGACAGGCGTTCCGGTTTCAACGGCCTGATCCAGCTTGGACCATGAGTCTACCAGATGGTGATGGTGGGTGATGATATGACCGATATATTTGGGAGACTCTTTTGAGAGAAACGTAATGCCTGCCGAAGTGTTGGAAAATTTATCATCTGCTTTCTCCAGCAGGCCCATGGCTGTAAGAGCATTTAGAAGTCTAACTGTTCCATCTATGCTAACGGCTAGTTTTTGTGCGATATCGTCTCCTGCAAGCTGCATGTCACCTATTGCAGTAAAAACATCAAGCTTAACTGCAGCATGAAGGGTGCAGGTTGCCCAGTACTGACCGGATAATTGAAGCAGGCTCCCTGGATTCCATTGTTGTTTGTCCATCTTTATTTCCCCTTTTTATTTTTATAGAGGTTTTAAATTTGTCCGCTTTCAGCAAACGAGAAAAGAACCAGCCATGTTTTAACATCGAACTTGATTTTTGAATCTTTGCATAACTCGGACGCTTTTGACGGCGATACAAAAATGGTTGTTATGTCCTCAGAACTTGTATTGCCCTTATTTGATGGCTTCCCATCACATTCGACATAGACCATTGAAACCGATTCGTCCGTCATTCCACTGGAGGAATATACCGGCGGGCTTATCTTTGTAATGCGGGTTACATTTAAGCCCGTCTCCTCTTTCAACTCCCTTATGCAAGTTTGTTGAATTGTTTCACCCTTATCAATAAGTCCGGCAGGAAAGCCGTATTGGTAATCCCCCAGCGGCACCCGGAATTCCTTAATTATAACGAGTTTATCCTTTTCCTTGTGGAAAGGTACGATAACCACTGCATCAGGTATGTCGAATTGTCCTGTTACGCACTTTGGTTTATCAGCCCTGGATGCAATATGCCATGATTTTTCAATGCCGTTTTGATTTATGTATGATATCTCATAAAAATTTAGATGCCTGGAACCGGTTATTTTGTTAACATTTTGAATTTTCATTATTTTAACCTCGTAAAGGTGGTTCTGATAATAAAAACCATTGTCGTTTTAACTTCGGTTGATAACATTGAAAAAAATCATAAGCAACTGTCAGAAATTGAGACCTTTTAAAAATGCTTATTTTTGCCTGCCCTGCCTGCCCTGTAGCTCCGGTAGATGGTTCAGGGTTAAATCTGTTTTTTTATTTAACCGGGGTTCAAGGTCAAGGAAGGTGATCCGCCTCAGGCGGATCGAGGATTACAACTTTAGCCTTACACAGAAATTAGGCAGATAAGCGCAGACTTCGAAAGGGGGTGTTTTGCAAAGGTCTCTTAGAGTTATGAACGTTCTGTACAAACGTCTTGATAGTTATGGCAGAAGCTACTTACCGTTCTTGTCATTGCCGCTTTCTTGTCGGGGGTCTTCCTTTGATCCTTTTACAGTTTTTTCCACGGTACTGTAAATATTCCTAAAGCTTTCATTAAAGCCGGTTGGTGAGATCCTACCCCCTTCAATGAATTTAACAACGATTTCCTTTGCTGCCCTTAATATTTGTTCATCAATTGATCCCATCAAGATAACCTTTTCCGAGGTATTTTAATAAAAATTGTGATTTTTGTATGATTTTAGTTTTTTCAAAATTGGACACGGATGAACCCCTGTGAAATATGCCGTGCATTTCACTGGGCAGGCACGGATTACACAGATATTATGAAAACGCGTGTGAATCTGTACAAATCTGTGTCCTATTTTTCAAAGGTCTCGATACTTTATCCGCTAAAGTCTATTTATGGCAAGGCGACCTTTGTGTCAAAGAAAAAAATATCCAAAGAATGAGATGAATTAGGAAAGAGTCGAATTCATCAGGTTTAAAGCTTGATGAACTCGTAAAAAGTAACGCCGATGGCTAAGTAAAAAGTTCCATATACAAGGCGTAGTGGTTTTTCAGAGGCGAGGCAATACATGTAAGTATGCCGAGTGCCTGAAAAACCGCTACAACGCAGTAGATGGGACTTTTTACGACGCCATCAATGCTTAATTTTTCCTTCTTTATAAACCTTTTGAAAAGAATTAACAACTTCAGGATCGAATTGGGTGCCGGCACCTTCGTTAATTATTTCTAATATCTTATTTTTCTCCATCCTTTTCCTGTAGGCACGATCGGAAGCAATGGCATCATAAGTATCGGCAACCGAAAGAATACGGGCAAGAAAAGGAATATCTTTCTTTTTTAATCCATCAGGATAGCCGGTTCCATCAAAACGCTCATGATGGCATCTTATAACAAGTCTTTCTCTATCCCACAAGCCAAGCTTTTTGATTATGTTTGCTCCAATCACCGGGTGCTGCTTGATATTTTCGAATTCCTCATATGTAAGTTTGCCGGGTTTTAGCAAGATATCATCCCTGATGCCTATCTTTCCTATATCATGAAGATGACCGGCTACATTTAAAATATCAAGTTCTTCTAATGTGCAGCCAAGTTCTTTTCCAATAGCTATGGAGATGCTGGTCACACGGTCCGAATGCCGCTGGGTATAAGGATCCCTGGCTTCAATAGCATTTACAAACGCGTAAAGGGTTGCAAAGAGATTCTCATAAATATTTTCATATAGGGCTAAATTTTCAATTGCAAAGCCTGCGTTGTGTGCCATGAACGAAAGATAATATAGATCCTTCTTTGTGAATCTTTTGTTTTCCTTTTTTATTGATGCAGTTAGTACGCCGAATACCTTATCTCTGATAATGAGGGGAACCAGCATGAATGATCGTATATCAACAGGCAAATCATAAGCACCATTATTCTTAGAAACTAGAAGGGGCATTTCATCAGATATGTTTTCCATTATTATTTTATCAATACCGATATCGTCACGAGTATTGCCTTTAGCGTTTGAAATGATCGATCCTGTAGTTTTAACCGGTTTGTTATGATCAATATTTCCAGATTTTTGACTTACTATAGATAAAGCAACTTCTATGGGAGATTTTACGTTCTCATTTATTACAAAAAAGCGCGATTCATCTGCATGGGTAATCTCTAAAGTCATGTCAACAAGCCGCATAAAAACATCAGAGCTTATGCCTATAGTTGAAAATACGTTCATAATGTTGTTTAAAGTATTAAGTTCATCTATTTTGTAGAAAAGCTCCTGATTTAACTTTTCCAGGCGCTCTTTGCTCTCGACTTCCTTTTTTAAAAGCAGATTTTCAATAAAAAGCTCTCTCTGACTGAATACACGCTTAACACAAAGTTCCATCTGATTCAAGTTTACAGGTTTGGTTAGAAAGTCAACAACACCATTCTGGAGGGTCCTGATTGTATTATCAAGAGAGGGATAAGCAGTCATAATAACAACAGGAATAGTATTGTCGGTAATGCATATATATTCAGCTAGTTCAAGTCCATTCATTTCAGGCATATTAATGTCAGTAAAACAGCAGTCGATTTGCTCGCTTTCAATTATTTTTTTTGCCTCTTTTCCGTTTTTAGCTGTGATGACATGATATCCCTTGCGCTGAAAATACTCACTGGTAATATCTAAAATACTTTCTTCATCATCAACAAACAGGATTGTTTTTTCTTTTTCATCATACATTTTGATCAATTCCAATGATGTTATTCAATCGTGAGTTCCGCAAATAGTCAGAGCCAATTTCAAAACGTCCCCTTTCGAAGTCTGCGCTTATCTGTCCGATATCTGCGCCTGCCCTGTGAAATGCGAAGCCTATTTCTCTGGGGTCAGACTCAAATTTTGGCACTTTAGTGAAGCTTCAGCGCTATCCTCGAAATACTCCATGTATTCCTGTGGTTAAACCTGATTTAAAATTTGGTCGCCTTCCTTGATCTCGAATCCTGCTGTAAACGGGAAACATTTTAAAATTGTCTCTTCATTTTAATGTTTGATGAACTCGAAAAAAGTCTTTGAATAAGCGTTGGATGGCTAAGCAAAAAGGCTCATATACAACGCAGCAGATGAGGCTTTTTACGACGCCATCAATATTTCACTTAAAGCACTGTTAATATCGGGATGCTGAAATTTAAAGCCATATCTTGTAAGCTTGTCTGAAGAGACCCTTTGACTGTTTAGAAACGTTGCCCCCAATTCACCCATAATAAGCCGGATC
>DAOWEJ010000117.1 GCA_030638575.1 Deltaproteobacteria bacterium
CTATTTGAAACAACCTTATGGAAGTCGCTACGTTCAGTCAATTTTAAAAATCTATACAATTTCTGTGGTCTCTTCTTGCCCAATGAAATGCGGAGCCTGTTTTTCTGCGTCAGAGCCCTATTCCATCGGGGTGTGCTCCGTGGTAAAAAACCTATCGTAGCAATTCCGCATTATTCGATTCCACATCCTCTACCATAAGATTATGATTTTTTAACAAATCAATTGTACCTTCAAGGTCAAGAAGCGTATCAGCTGAGCTGAATTCTCCGTCAAGAGCATTAGGTTCCGGCTCGCTATCATGAAGTAGTTCAGGCAGCATAGGCAAAATGGAAAAATACTCCCCGCGCTTAACACAATGATTTGCCTCTTCCTCTGAAACCATTATTTCATGCATTTTTTCTCCAGGGCGGATTCCAGTGACTTTTATATCTATTTTTCTATTGCTTATCAAAGCTTTTGCAATATTTATCACAGTGGCAGAGGGAGCTCTAGGAACATAGGTTTCGCCCCGTTTTGCCTCACGCAATGCGATGAATACCGTATCAACCGCCTGGTCCAGGCTTAAAAGAAACCGTGTCATTTCCGGAACAGTAACTGTCACAGGGCCACCATTTCTGATCTGATCATGAAACAGCGGGATAACCGAACCTCGTGAAGCCAAAACGTTACCGTACCGAACACAAACAAAACGGGTTTTTGGGTTGAGAATATTAGCTGATGTAATAATCCGCTCCTGAATCGATTTGGTCATTCCCATTACATTTATCGGCTTGCACGCTTTGTCTGTGCTTATCGCAATAACCGTATCAACCGGATAGCTGTTTTCTCTAATAGCACGTACGATATTTGAAGCACCAATGCAGTTCGTTAAAACCGCCTGGTGGGGAAAATACTCGCAGGCCGGTACCTGCTTGAGTGCTGCCGCATTAATAACTATATCAGCATCTTTTAATACGGAACAGACATCGGAATAATTGCGTACGTCACCAATTCGAAACTCCAGCACACTCATAAAATTTCGGTAAATTACCTCATCTGTTGCTACAATTTTATTAAGGATGGACATGCGCATGTCATGCTGTTTAGCTTCATCCCTGGAAAATACAATTACCTTTTTGGGCGTTCCCAGTTTACCGGTTAATACCCGCCGAACAAACGTCTTTCCCATAGAACCAGTGCCACCGGTTACCAGAATTGTTTTATTTTTAAAAATCATGAATTATCTCCTATATCTTTGCATAACTCATCAATCATTTCTTCCCAGCTCGGAGGGTTATAATTAAATTCCTGGCGAAATTTACTGGAATCAAGACTACGATCACAAGCAAAAGATTCTTCCGGAATAATTTCAATCGGCAGTTTTAAGTTTGCCTTAATCAGCGAAAGTAGATCAAACTTACTGATCGGCTCGCTCGAAACGTGGTAAATACCGGATGTATCTGGATAATTTAAGATCATATTTTCTATAACCCGGCTTAATTCCAGAGTTGTAAAGCCTGAAAAAATAAATTTTTTATAACCATGTACTGACTCGTTTTGAGCCATAAACCATTCAAGTAGGCTTTTTTTACGAGAAAGCTCTTGGCCAATCATTGATGTGCGCAACGTAAGGCAACGCTTTTCAGTTATTTCGCCAAGAAACTTTGTTCGACCATACAAATCATCAGCATCAGATCTATCAGATTCTTTGTAATTCCCTTTTTTTCCGGAAAAAACACAATCCGTACTCAAATGAATCATGCGGGCGTTTATGTTTTTACATAAAAGAGCCAGTCGATGAGGAAAAAGCGCATTTATTTCAAGGCTTGGAATGCTCTCGTTGGCTTCCGACAACTGTTTAACAATACCAATAGCGTTAACCACAGCGTCAGGATGAAAATCGGTTAACACCTCAGCTATTTTGCCGGGAGATCGAACATCAATGTCGGGATAAGTATTTTCCGTACTGAATAGCATGAATTTCTTATATAAGTCCAAATGCTGCCTGAGGGTCACCCTCACGTCGTGGCTGCTTTTTAATTGTTTGAAAAGCTGGTGACCCAGCATACCGTCACCGCCGAGAATCAGAATACGCATGGAGTCCTCATAATTGTCTCACACAAAGTCTCAAAGACACAAAGGTTCAAAGGTTGTTCAATCATTTAAAACGCCGTTAATAACTCTTGTAATACTATATTTCCTCTCACAAAACCACTAAGAGCATTATCTACATATTTTATTCTTTTACCTCTTTCTTAGCGCCTTTGTGTCTTTGTGAGAGCAGTGCTTTCATCCACTCTTCCAACCGATCAAAAAGCATCTCACGCTCGAAATGTTTTTCAAAGTACTTTCTTCCCTTCTGTCCCATAATATTTCTATCAGTTTCAGGCAAATTGTACATTGCCAGTACTGCTTCTGCTAATGCTTCCGGGTTTTCAGATGGACAAGTAATACCTGCATCCGCTTCTTCAATCACCTTTGCGCCTTCTCCATCTAATGCTGCAATAATGGGTTTGGCACACGCTAGGTAAGACTGCACTTTTGAAGGTATTGTAAGAGCAAAAATCGGTTCCTTCTTGAGAGTTACTAAAAGCGCTTTAGATATGGCGAAAAACCTGGGCATTGCTTCTGCCGGATATCTACCGAGTAAATGTACGTTCTGTTTTAATCCTCTATCTGAAACTTGCTCTTGAACCCAAGTGAACATACGACCATCACCGATAATAACCCAATTTATTTCTGGATGCTCTTTCAGTCGTTCGGCAGCATTCAAAATTGTCTCAAAATCCTGTGCAGCTCCGATATTTCCGGCAAAAGTTACGCAAAAGCCTTCAGGCATTATTGCACGTTCATGGGCATCCTTTTCAAGCATAACCGGTTGATAAAGTTCTTCTGCACTATTGGGAAAATATAAAATGCGACTTGAATTTACGCCTTGACGCTTTATTGATCCAAAAAACGCTCGTGACTGGGCAAGTATTAGATCACATCCCCGATATATAAATCTTACTAATATGCCTACAATTTTTAAAATATTTTCTGAACGTACTGCACCAGTAGCTGAAAGACTTTCCGGCCAGAGATCCTGCATCCAAAACATAACTGGAGCAGATTTGAGTTTTTTTAATAAAAGCGCAGGAAGGCATATTGTAATCGGAGAAGGCTCATAAATAAAAATCAGGTCAATGGGGCCTAATCGGCGGAAGGGGCCTAAGAGACAGGCAAAAAAAACAAAAGAAAAATAATTCAACACTAGTCTGGTTCGACTTCCATTTCCACGCGGAATAAGCGGGACTCTGAAGACCGGGATATCTTCATAAGTTTCAAATAATGGCCCAAAGAAATTGTAACCTGTAAAAAACTTACCTCCCGGATAATTAGGTATGCCTGTCAGGATTTGTACTTCGTGACCTTTTTCTTTTAATCTTAAAGCCAGATCATTGATTCGGAAATTTTCAGGCCGGAAATATTGACTAACGATGAGGATACGCAAGTTGTTCAGCCTCTACTAATAAAGTTTCTATGAAAGTCTTTGGATCCGTCAGAGGAAGGGGCTTTTCAGATTTCTTCAGAAACCTTTTTACAGCACGTGTTATTGATATGGCGGATTTTGGATTAAAAGTTTGTTCAGGATCAACTACATCACGTATATAGTCCATTTCCGAAGCTAATATAGGAAGACCAGCGCACCTCGCTTCAATCAAAGGGAGCCCGATCGTCTCAAATATGGAAGGATAGATTAAAGCGCGGGATTCTTTGTACAATTTTAAAACATGAGAATGTGATATTTCGCCAATATTCTCAATATTTAAATTGAATGTTTGTTTAATTTCTTGAATCCAAGCGCACAATGGGCGATATTTATTTGCGTTAAGTGTCAGGCAAAGACTGGGGTTCAGTCCTTCTCCAGCCAACAAAGTCCATGCGTCTATTAAACAGCGATGATTTTTGTGAGGATCGCCGGAAGCAACATACAGGAAATCATAAGTGCAGCTATTTATAACGGGTAATGATGGTAAGGTGCGCTTATAGCCCTGGGCATCTTTGATAAACGGCATAATAATCGCTGATTTTCGAACCCGTCCTTCCAATATACGCTTCATCGTGGGTGATTGAACGATGAACCGCTTAACCTGTTTTTTCCTCCATATAAACCAGAGCCGTTCTATAGTTATTCTTGCTCTGGCAGGGATTGAGAATCCTTTTAATCTTCTTTTTTCAACAATATATCGGTTCTGAACGAATACGAAGACATCACCTTTCAATTTAAACAATGGGGGCAGGTTTCCCAGGCAGAGTACAATATCACCTGACCGAACAATTTTTCTTAACTTCCATTCGCCAATCAAACGTTTAGAAAAGGTCGGAGCAATACGGAGGACGAAAATCTTTTGCGGGAGCTTATCAGGCAAATCAAATCTTTCATCAAGGAAAAGCTGACATTGATATTTTTCATCTAATACCTCTAAAATGTCATTAAGCAGAGTCTGCCCCCCACCGGTATGAACATTAGTCGCATTAATAATCAATCTCATCTTATAAAATTTGTTTTACCTTTATCTGATTTCGGATTTTACATTAATCTTAATTGCCGTTCAAAAAATTTCTGGCCAAGTAAATCGGAAACGAATCTTGAAAGAGCAATTATCCCATTGGCTTTTCTTATAGCTCTTCTTCGATCCACATACTAAACCTACTGTATAAAACTTTCGCTAACAGGATTGCCACCAACGCTACTTACAAATGGCGCCATGTTTTGAATCATATTTACAACCGGAACACTCTTAGACCTAAAATTCCGTTCAACCGGCACAAACATAACATCCGGTGAGAATCTTTCCAGTTCCAGCAGCAACTCAACATCGCTACGCAGTGGCAGAAAGCGAAACGGTTTACAACTCACAAACCTGACATTCGGCATTGAATCGAACCAATCCTGAACAGTAATAGAATCAGGCGTAACGCAAAGAATGGCTTTAACATCATCGTGCTTTGCCATTCGGGGGATGACATTACGCAGACACTTCCGATATCCCCCGCTCATTCCTCCACCTGTTAAATTGACTACAGCTATACGCATGTGATTCTTTCAATCATTTCTCAATACTGTTTCGATTCTATCACCAGATATTGTATCTGTAATTTGAGTATTCCTGTATTTCCAAAACCCTCTCAAAAAACCATAATCATCATACATCTTTCCTATTCCGACCACGGCCAAGGTAACTGGTAACAAAAAAATAGAACGCAAGAGGCCATATTCCCTTTTTAGTACTTTTGCTTTTATAAATATATTGTCACGCCAAAAAGAACGATATACAAAACAAGCTAAGCAAGCTAAACCAACAACAGTTATAACTGGCAAATTAAAAAAGATTCCGGCAAAAAGCAGAAAAGGAAACGAAAAGCAAAGCACCCTAAAAGCCACATAGCTGTTCAGCTTCACATTAGAGTTTTGACGTCGTCGTGAAATATGATGAACAAGTGCATATTCATGGCCATTATAAAATCTTTCGTTAAACCATGTCCTGAAAGACTGTGGGCGTTCATGATATACTACTGCAGATCTTGTCACGTTTTGCATAAAATAGGACAAGACCTTTATGTCTATAAAACTATGCTCATCACCTCTTGATATGAATTGCTCAAAAAAACCACCGACCTTTTCAAAAACTTGTTTTCGAAATGCCATGTTGGTACCTATTACAGGTATAATTTCATTTCCATTTTTATCTTCCATATAATAATGAATCCAATGGATAAAAGTGGCAAACCAACTTTCCTTGTTCAATATTTCAATCTTTCCTCCAACCACTCCGATCTTGTCGTCACCGTCAACCGCTTTTGCTATTTCTGAAAGCCAGTGCTCATTAGCAACGGCATCCCCATCAATAAATGCTACTACATCGCCTTTTGACATAAATATTCCTGTATTTCTTCCTACGGAAAGTCCGGAATGCTCAATTAATACATAGGTTATCATAGGTGATTTGCGATTATTTAACTTAACTGCCTTCCTACAAATATCTGCCGTTTGATCTGTCGAGCCATCATCTATCAGTATAATCTCATACTTATCATTGGGATACTTTTGTTGTAATAGTGCACCAATGCATCGGTTTAGAATTTTTTCCTCATTATAAGAACAAACAACTATTGAGATATAAGGGTAGTTTTTCATAATTCCGCCGAAAAAATTGCCGCAGTAAATTTGCCTTAGCGCGTCCGCTGTTTTTCTTCATAAAAGGACTGAAGTATTATACCCATCAGGATGATCCCTATGCCATTTCCAAGCGGTTTCAATAATCGTAGATAGATCTGGAAATTTAGGCTCCCATCTTAATTCTTTAAACGCCTTCTCGCAGGACCCTACGAGTACTGCCGGATCGCCAGGACGTCTATTCACAATCCTCAATGGAATTGGCACACAAGTCACCTTATTGGCTACTTCAATTACCTCCTTAACAGAATAGCCTTTTCCATTTCCTAAATTGTAAACGCTACCTGGCAAACCGTTTAGAAGTCTCTCCAGTGCCAGAAAATGGGCCTGAGCTAAATCCATAATATGAATATAATCGCGGATACATGTGCCATCGTTGGTCGGATAATCATCTCCGAAAACCGTTATTTCCTTCTGCTGACCCATGGCTGTTTTAAGAACAAGCGGTATAAGATGCGTTTCTGGGTTGTGGTCTTCACCCAATTCCTCATCATGATCTCCACCAGCTGCATTAAAATATCGGAGAGAAACATATTCTAAACCATAAGCACTTTTAAAATCCTCCAATATCCGCTCAATCATGAGTTTGCTTCTACCATAGGGGTTGATAGGATTTTGAGGATGCTGTTCAGTCATGGGAATTTTAATAGGTTCACCATAAGTGGCACAGGTAGATGAAAATATAAAATTGGTAATGTTGTTTTTAACCATAACATCAAGAAGGTTAATTGTATTTGCTACATTATTCCGATAATATTTTGCCGGTTCCGTAACTGATTCACCCACATAACAATAGGCCGCAAAGTGCATCACTGCTGAAATTTTATACTTTGCAAATATCTGTTCCAATAAACTGCTATCAGAAATAGAGCCTTCAACGAAAGGACCATATTTGACAGCGTTACGATGTCCACTAGACAGGTCGTCAAGCACGATAGGATTGTAGCCTCTTTCGGCAAGGTATTTACACATATGTGACCCGATATAACCGGCTCCACCAACGACTAATATATTTTTCATTTTTCCTCTCGTAGATCTCATTTTTCGCTCAAGCCAGTTTGTTTGTTTATTTTCGTCTTTTTTTAGGAATTATTTTGATAGAAATATCCAACGACAGAAAAAAACGTGGCGAGGGCTTTTATTTAATGTCAACTTCAGAGGCTTTTTAGTACCACAAAAACCTGTGTTTAATATAACCCTAGATCACCTGAATCCCCATATTAATAGATCCACTCCCCGACAAGATAATATCCGCGTATTTTTTGGTCGGTTCTACGAAGTCAAGATGCATGGATTTTACTGTTTCTTCATATTGAAGGATCACGGATTCAAAACTCCTTCCTCTCTCTTTCACATCCCGTTTAAGCCGTCGGATAAACCTCGTATCGTCATCAGCACTTATATAAATCTTTAAATCCAACAGGTCCCGTATCGCCGGATCGGCAAGGATCAGGATTCCTTCCAAAACAATCAGATCCCTCGATTGGATGATTTCAGATTCGTCGCAACGTACATGTTGGCAAAAATCATATATTGGCTTTGCAACCGATTTTCTCCTTCTGAGTAAATTTAAATGTTCAAGGAGTAATTGGCTGTCGAAAGCTTCTGGATGGTCAAAATTTATTTTATCTCTTTCTTCTGCTAGCAGGTGGTTTCTATCCTTATAATAACTATCATGCTGTATCAGCACTACGTTGTCCTGCCCAACTCTATCGCATATGCCCTCGGCCACCGTAGTTTTTCCCGACCCAGTTCCTCCGGCAACACCTATTACAAATGCTGGCTTCATAAAAAAGAACACCCTTGATTTCCTGAAGGATAAGGAACTCCTACAAGGTCACAAATTGTTGGACAAATATCTACCAATTCTCCATCTTCGATAACTTCGGGCTGAACTTCTTTATCCACTATAATACAAAATCCTTTGCTATCAGGATGATCGGGATTATACCCGTGCATCCCTTTTACGGGTTTTGTTGAGTGAAAGAAATCAGGGTAAATCACAACCCCTGGATCGGCCCACCAAATAATGTCGCCATACTCCTTATTTCCGTATGGGATATGATACTTGCTGGCCATTTCTTCATCTATAATCCGTCCAAATCGGTCAAATGGTGCTGCAGACAGCATATCTTCAAATAGCTCTCTTGCTTTCTCATTAAAAAACCAAAATCTTGCCAGAGCAGAGTCTAAAAATATTAAATAGTCCTTCTTCTCTCTTAAACCATACCGTTTGGTAAAGCGCTTGACCTTATCCCATACGTTCAAGTAAGTATCCACGCCCAGCATACCGTGGTCGCCTAAAAAAACAAAAGAGACATCTTCATTCTTACTTTGAAATGAGTTTATAAATCTCTGGACTTTTTTGTCGATCCGAGATGTCATCTTTTTTGTCTCTTCAGAACTTGGACCATAGCTGTGGCCAATACTATCACTCTCCCCTATAAAAAGCAGATACAAATCATATGCATGGCTGGCATTACGAAGAAGAAGTCGTATCCTGTCATCATCATTGCCGTTAGATGGCATACCTAACGCCGTAAAAGAATCATAGAAAACCTCTTTTCCAGATTCCTGCATAACATCAAAAATAGATTCATGAAGAAATGCGCCTCTTTCTCTGTGATCCATTTTATCTTCAGTTAAATCAAAATAAGGAAGTAAACTAAATGGAATTTCATATGTCAGAAGCTTTGCGCCCAAACGCCGAAAAATATGATTCAAGAACCATCGAAATCTTCTTCTGCTTATTTCTGGCTTATCAAAAAGTGTCAGAATTTTGAGAATTGTTTTGTGTTTCAGATAAAAAGACTTTTCAGGTTTATAACCAATTGCTGTAAAATTCAGGCTGTTATCAGCTCTCATACCGGTAAAGATTTCCGTCCGTTCACAGAAGCCAGATCCAGGTTTTATACGGCGGACGTAAACACCTTCTGTCGCTAATTGGTACAAAAAAGGAGTATCCACTTTGTTAATGTAGTCCCACCGGAAAGCATCAAGAAGGATAAAAGCTGTCGTCATCAAACACTATTCCTCAGTTCAACAGCAAGTTTTCTGGCATCTTCCCATGAAAGATTATTCTGATCTTCTCCAGTAGCCTTGGACAAGTACTGTTGCACCAAATTAAAATATTCCTTATCAATTGAATCCCGATTATAGGCGACAACAAGACCCAATTGAGCAATGTCTATATCCAGTTTTTTTTCATACCTACTGCTTCGTCTTAACAATAAGTATCCCGTTCTTTTGAGCAATGTTCTATAGTTTGTTTTGTAAATACTAATAAATTCCAACCAATCGCAGAAGTTCCGTCTATACATATTAGAAAGAAAGCTTCTCATAATCTCAAGGTAGAATGTTTTGATCTCAAAATATCTTTTTACCAATTGATCGTACCCATCATACGTTGGTTTCAATTTTATTTCTAATGCCCAATCCAACATTGGATACCATTTTCTCATATTGCTATAGAGTTTTTTGATTCTCTTGTTTCGTTCTATGTAGCTTACATGATAGGCATGTTTAGAAAGCAAAAGAACATCAACGCACGCCAGTAATGCTTTTGACATCTGGTTGGCAAGAAAAAAGGACTCATCATCAGTTAATTCTCGGTTGAGAAATTCCACTGAAAATGGTCCCAGAAATGTCCATAGACGAGTAACAAATAATGTTTGTCCCTCAACAAGAGGCATTTTTGAGGCAGCCATATCAGGCATCAGGCTCACTACTTCAGGATTCCCCCAAAAAACGGTGCTCCCATACTTTAAATCGTAGGAATATATACTTTGGTTTACGCTCCTTATTTTTTTTGAATTAAACACAGAAATATCTATCCACCATATACCTATCTTTTCCGCTAACTTTTTTCTAATCTCGTCAACTTTTTTGAGACAAACTTTTTCTTCAGTAACTACAACAATATCATAATCATTAATTGGCTGTATTTGACCATCTTTTATTAGAACTCCTCCTTCAGCTCTCCCAAATCCACCAACTAAAATTAGCGCCTCTATAGATGGGAATTCTTGCAGGAGAGTATCTTTTATCTTCTCTAAATCATTCTGAATTCTTTCATTTACTTTATGGTTATCGAGTACTGTAAAATTATGTTTTGTCATATCGCCTTATATGCAGTTTAATACTTCTCTTGCTCTATTAAGGTAACTGTGTTTTTCTCTCACCTTTTTTTGTGCCCTTATTGACATTCTGGTTCTGAGTTTGTCATCACGAATATGCTTTAGTGCTTGATTTCTCAGTTCGTTGATATCTTCAAAACACGCTATCTCGTCTCCCTCAGAAAAGAATCTCAAATGATCTGCACTTCTATTTGCTAACATAAAACCGCCTAATGCTGGAATTTCAAAACTTTTCATATTATGTGATTGGTTATTTTGAAGACGCATTATATTCAAACAAATTTTTGATGTCTGATAAATTTTTGACATTTCATCCGCATTAATCCCGTCATTCTTTACAATAAATTTTTTTAGTTTTGACTTTAAGCCAACTTTATTCCATCCTGGTCCCCAAATTCCTAAATCAAGATCCGACAAATGACTTAGCCATTCTTCTCTTTCTTTATCCCACGTACCAACAAAGACAATGTCATGACCATATGTAACGATATCTTCTGGCAAAACTTTTGCTTGTTGATGGACTTCCTCATCAAAAGCAAAAGGTAAATATTCAACTCTTTTTGCTCCCAATTTATATAATGATTCAAATAAGGCATGTGACCAAGTAAAGACTATGTCATATAAAGACAATGAATTTAACATATTTGCACTGGTACTAAATAAATTATCGTAACTATCACCATTATAAGTAAAACATAGGCAATTTACACCATACTTTATTTTCAACAATGTATCTTTTTTTATTGTCCTGCCAACTATTACAAATAAAATGCCAGGCTTAACTTCCATACATAATTCAACTAAATTCTTATTGGATAACGATTCAGCTTTATACATATTTTTTTCAAAAAGTTTTACCACGGTTCTTTGCAAAATCCCCCAACGGTTTTTCTTCTGCAATCTCCACCAATTAATTTTTCTAAATATTTGCCAATTGAAAAGTACAGATTGTTTCTCCATTTCATCAAGGTCATAGAACTCATGGACACTGTGACCTAACTGCCTGAATGCAGCAGCATATATTCTACCCAAGGAATGCTCATTATTACTTCCACACGTAACTAATATTTTCATCTGCTTTATTCTTTATGGAATGTTTTAAAATCGTATTAATTTTTTCAATGATGGAGGAATGTTTATTTCCTGTCGCAGTAATACCGCCTGAATAATGGGCATCTAACCAAAACAGGCATGACTCCCTAATTTGCTTGAGAATCTCCCTAATCACCTTTCCACTGTCCTCTTGTAAGAGAGTAATATTATTACTGTTTTTGAAACGCAATTGTGCCTGCCTATATAATTGCTCGCTTAACTCCACTGAATAGATATACTTAAAATCGTCCTTTACTGACTGAGGCCTTTGAAAAATGGTAATTTTTGTTAGAGTTCAATGAAGGCGAAAATTTAAACCACAGGAACCCCGCCATGGCGGGGTTTCGAGAATTGAAATTTGAGCCTGACGCAGAAATCGGGCAGATAAGCACAGACTTCGAAAAGTGCCGTTTTGCAAATGTCTCTGACTGTATCATATCACCAAGATAAGTTCCGGTTTCAAAGAATACACTACATTGATAGCTTCTTGCATACTCTTTTACGACACCCTGTTTGGTGCCGTGAGGGGGGAGCGGATTTCGCGATACTCTTTCCAGAAAGAATAAATAAAAGTTTTTTTAGCGGCATCATAACCGGATTTCTCTTGTGAAAATCAACTCATCACGAACAACCTGTAGGCCGAAGCCGGAAACGGTATTTTTTCAAATATTCTTCTCACATACTTCCTAATCATATTATCTCCTCAGACGCACATGGGTTTTCCGCCCTTGTATGCACAACCAAGCTTACGGCTATCACAAAACACCAAGCAGCATAAATCAGTCCCGCTGCCGCCAGCCCCCATGCCACACCTGCTGGCCCAATTTTTGCGGACAAATAAAAAGTACTGCTTCCAGCGACTATTGCAGATACAAGTCTCGGTGCGACGTAACTCTTTAGTCGATTGGCAAGCATTCCAAAAGTAGAAAGCACCTGTCCCAAATAAAAAAGCGCCCACGCAGCAGTCAACCATGGTAATAAGGACGAAAATTTAGCAAATTGAACATTACTTATCAAGAGTAATAGAGGATAATGAAACATAGAAAATAACAAAATTAGTATTAGTGCGCCTAAAATATAAATACCCATCATTGCGCCCAAAAGTTTATTAGCGGAAACTATATTTTGACGATTGGCAAGAACCCCTGCTCTCTGGAAGGCTATGGGAGTAAAAAGGTTAGTTAAAAAACCGGAACCAAAAGCCAAAGGAAATATAGCTAATTGCGACACTACGACAAATGCACCCACTACCTCGGCTCCATGAAAAGCCTGAAGTGCCCATCTATCGCAGGACATATAAACCCAACCAAAAATTCCCCATACAGCGAAAGGCCAAGAATAAGAGAGGATATTTTTCCCGATACCGGATACAGAGTGCTTTGCTATCATAAGAGAAGATGGGGTATCAGAAATAATCTCACGGTGAAAACGCTCTGCCAACAACACTATCCCTAACGTAGCCGCCAGGTATCCAACCATTGCCCATGAAGCGCTTACGGCTACCAACAAAACAAGACTAGCGGCAACGATTGGTTTAAGAAAAGCATTGCCTATATTCAAAACGGCAACCCGTTTTCTCTGACGGGCTGCCGTGAAAACGGATATACGGAGTCCCAACCATCCCCAAGCAATACCTGCGGCCATGGAAATTGCCAGCAAGGTACCCCAATCTTTCCCTTTAATAGATATGACAATAGCAACCAACACACTACCAACTACAACACTCACGCCAATTGCATATCGTCCATATCGATTTAAAACAGCATAAAAGGCTCCTAAATCTCCCTGTTCACGGGAAATAGACCAAAAGCGCATTAATCCCTGACCGAGCGGGCCAAATAATAAATTGGTTGAGATAAGCGCTAGAATTGTATTTGCAAGGGATAGTTTTCCAAATTCACTGGGGCCAAGGACATTTGTCAATAACTTTATGCCGAGTATTCCCGCAATAGCAGTCCCTGCCTGCCCAATAACTATCCATGCTACTTCTTTTTGTAATCTCTTTGAATTTATTTTTTTAAATAATTGGATTTTTTTGTTTTTAAGGGGCAAAAGATACGGCGCATTATGCATTATGGGGATCCTCGATCTTTTCCATCCTTTTGATTCCTTCGATTAAGCCAACCTGTGGGAGGATTGGGGGACGTTGCCACACGTTGCCACAATTTAACTATTTGCTACGCCTTTAAAGCTTTCTGTAAATATCTTTTCTATATTTCTTGGGGTACGTCCATTGCATTATTACTTTCTTAACTCGCATGAGTTTTTTTGTTCATTTGGTTCATTTTAATAACTATGAAACCACGGATTAACACGGATATTCACGAATTGAGATCTTAAATAAACTGTATTTTTTACCACAGAGGCAGGGAGATCACAGAATGGGAGATTGAGGAACATATTTACATAAAAGATTATACACTACCATCATTTTATCCCTCTTTTTTTCCCGCCCTTTTCAATATCTTTTTCGTTTCTATCAAGCTTTGCAGATGTTCCTTTAATCTCATTTATGGTGCTATTACTCAATTATTATGACTTTACTTCGTGAAATTCCTTTTTCTAATATCCCTTTTAGAACTTCCTCCGGCTCTTCTATACCGGTGATAAGGATTTTATCATATGAGATGGTTTTAAGACGATCTGGGCTTGAGATTACAAAATCCATAAATATGTCACCTGATTTTTTATCATCCACAATCCCAACCAGTTGAATCGGTGTTTCCTGCAAAGAAATATATGCTATTTCTGCAAGATCACTTGCGCCGTAAAAGACAATACGCAGGTTACCGTTTACCGATAAGCTTGAAAATAATACCCGTAATTTATGGCGTGCCGTTTTATAAAATTGGAATGAATACTGTATATATTTATAAGTAAGACGTGTCTTTTCAGCAGCTCCTTTGGGTGTTAGAATGTATTTAACCCGGTTTTTGGGAATAGTGGTGATCTTGAAGAGTCCCTTTTGGGCAAGACGTTTCAAAAAAGAATTAACAAGTCCAAGGGAAATATTCAACTTCCCGGCAAGATATCGTTGACTCGGAGCTTGATCTTTTTCGATTTCTTCAAGTATTTTGAGAGTGCGTAGGTCTTGGTTATCCATAGACTAAATACCGGTTGCTTTTGGAGACCTTTGCAAAACGGCACTTTTTGCCCGATTTCTACGTCAGGCTCAAATTTCAATCCTCGAAACCCCGCCATGGCGGGGTTCCTGTGGTTGAAATTTTCACCTTCCTTGAACTCGAACAAAAATTACCATTTTTCAAAGGTCTCTTTTGGAGTGAAGCGGAAATCCTTATTTATCGGGAATGTTTTATTAGAAAAATCGATACGTGTAAGGTATGCTATTTTTTAAATGGCTCCGCCTGGTGGTTTACATGAAAGGTTGCAGAAAGCTATGGTAGTTCAAGTGATCTGTTGGAAATAAAATGGAGCTTAAGTGTTCATTTTCTAAACGTTCACCAATTGAACATATTTCAGATTCCACGTCAAGTAAAAAATGAATTATTTAATCTTATAGTTACATTATTTTCTTCTTCCTGTTTAAATGGGCACAATCGATTAATTAGAGTCTGAACGAAAAGTCATGTTCAGACAAAATCCGAATATCGAAATACGCCCATTTTATAAGATTGGCCGAAACAAATTCGAATATCAAATGACAAAATGACCAAAACTAACCTATTGGAATTGCGAGGTTTCTGTCATTGAAACATTCGAATTTTGTTCATTGTTTCGGCCAATCTTATAAAATGGGCGTGCTTCGGGTTTCGAGTTTCTGAACGAAAACAGATGTTTTCGTTCAGAAACTAATTATCAGGTTATTTAACTGTAATCAGATCTTTATTCAATTCAAATGTCTTTTCTCCTATACCCTTTACTTTCATAATATCCTCGGGCGCTTTAAAGGGTTCATTTTTTTCTCTATACTCGATAATTCTTTTTGCGTATTTCGGACCTATCCGTTTAAGTTGAGTAAGTTCCTCTACCGACGCCTTGTTGATATTGATTTTATTCGCATCCGTTGAAAACGCCGGTCCGCTCAAAACCATGATAAAAGCAGCAACGATAGACAACACCAACATCACTTTCATTTTTTTCATTTTATTTCTCCTTTTTTGTTATGTTAAATGTGAAGGTTTTGTAAAAAGCCATTCTTTTTACCAAACCATCATTGATGAAGGGCGAAAAAAAATAATTGAATTGATGCCTCCCACCTTTTTCTTATTTTTTGTTCGCCACACTTTTTTATTATCCTGCAATCAAACCACAGCAAACAATAGCAAATATTATGCCAGGAAAGATAAAAAGGATGGGTTGTTGGTATTGTATACTTATAACTTCATGATATATAAATATATATTTTATTTTAATAGTCTCTCAAGAAATATTACAAAAATGAATAAAACGGTGCAACTGTCAAGTTAGTATGCAGAAATTAAGTTTTTTATGTAAATTTAGTTGACAGTACATCCTTTCCATTATAGTTACTTTTGAAACCTAAAATCTAAAACGTTTCAAAAAAATTTGCATTCAACATAATTCAAGGATCTATACGGAAATGGCAGAAGAAAAAGACACAATTGAAGTACATGTTAACGTAGAAATAACAACTACCTCCTTACAATCTATCGTTGAAAATGCCAAAAAAATAACAGGACGTAACGAGAAAGGGCATTATCGGGTTGATACTGCCGATAAAGTCAGCCGGATGATATCCCGTTTCCTGCTGGAAAACGATTTTGAAGGTTATGTTAAGGATATTACTAACTATTGATAGCGTCGTAAAAAGTCCAACCTACTGCGTTGCAGCAGTTTTTCAGACACTCGGTATACTACATGTATTGCCTCGTCCCTGAAAAACCACTGCGCCTTGTATATGGAACTTTCTACTTAGCCATCGGCGATATTTTTTACGAAACCGTCTAAATCGGACTTTTTACGAATTTATCACTATTAGTTTCATTCAAAATATCACACCACTTTGAAATGGTTTTCAAATTTAACCCCAGTACCATCTGCCGGAGCCACGGGGCAGGCTGGGCAGGCAGATTTTCCCGGATTTATACGGTTTTTCATGATTTGGGTGCTTTTCTAAAAGGTTTCCCTTTTCACCGATTATTCCGATGGCAACCCGGATCATGTTATCGCCCGTTGTCTTAAAAGGTGGTCTGCCAGGACAAGGTTTACCATTGCTTCACACACAACATTAATCCGTGGAATGGCTGAAATATCATGGCGTCCTTTTATTGATATGGTTTTTTGATTTCCTGATTGGTCAATCGTATTTTGCTCGATTCGAATTGAAGGAATCGGTTTTACTGCCACTCGAATAATAATGTCATCGCCATTTGATATGCCTGCAAGAATGCCGCCGGCATTGTTTGTTGCAAATCCTGTCGGGATAATCTTATCATTATTTTCGCTGCCGAGCATTGCAGAAGCACCAAAACCTGACCCTATCTCAACCCCCTTGACAGCACCAATGCTCATGAGTGCCTTTGCCAGATCAGCATCGATCTTGTCAAATACCGGTTCTCCCAGTCCTTTTGGAACCCCTTTTGCCACGATTTCTACAACGCCGCCAACCGAGTCGCCTTTTTTCTTTACAGCTAAAACAAGCTCATGCATCTTCTTTGCCGCCTCCGAGTCCGGACATAAATACATATTCTTTTGGATCTGTCTCATATCACGCTTGGCAGCCTTTATTCCCCCCAATTCTATCGTGTATGCCAAAACATCGATCTTATCTTTTTCAAGGAGGGTCCCGGCAACAGCGCCTGCCGTAACCCTTGCTACGGTTTCACGGGCAGATGCTCGCCCACCCCCTCGCCAGTCCCGTACCTTATACTTTGCCATATAGGTTATATCACCGTGGCCCGGCCTATAGATTTTTTCATATTGTTCGTATGCATCGGGATCTGCATCTTTGTTTTCAACCATGATCATTATGGGAGTTCCGGTTGTCATTCCATTAAAGATCCCTGACATGATCACCGCCCTGTCCGGCTCTGTCCGGCCTGTGCTTGCAATGGATCTCCCTGGTCTTCTCCGGTTTAGCATGGTCTGGATGATCTTTTCATCAAGGGGTATTCTTGGCGGGCAGCCATCAATCACCACACCAACCCCTTTTCCGTGGGATTCTCCCCATGTTGTTATTGTGAATAATTTTCCAAAACTGTTTCCAGGCATTATGTCACCTCACTATTTGTCGTAAACGGAAACCTCTCCCATTATAAGACCTTTGAAAAATGGTAATTTTCGAAGATCTCACTATGCCAGGTTTGCCATGATAGATTTGCATACTCCATTAATATCAAGATTGTCGGTATCTATAAAAAAATCCATAGCATTTTCATAAAGAGGACTTCTTTCAAGAATGGTTTCTTCTATTTCTTCATCGATTTCTTTTAATGTCAGGGAAGGCCGAAAATCCTTTGTTTTGTTGTCGATCAGTATCCTTTTTTTAACGGTTTCCGGAGTTACTTTTAACCATATAATTGCACCACATTTTTTCATGTTTGCTGTATTTTCTTTATTAAGAACAACCCCGCCGCCTGTGGCTACTATATGATTATCAAGAGAGCATATCTTTTTTAAGACAACCTCTTCTTTTTCACGAAAAAAATCCCAGCCTTTTTTATCCACGATTTCAGAAATAGTCATTCCCAGCTCTTTGACAAGTTGAAAATCAGCATCAATAAAAGGCCACCCTAAAATATCAGAAAGTGATCTTCCCGTTGAGGTTTTACCTGAACCCCGATATCCGATTAAGAAGATGTTCATGATTTTATCAATTATAGTTTTATATAAATTAGATTCGAGTTTAAGTTTAATTATATAAGCCATTAAAAACATTCCAGAAATCCGGAAATGACTTTTCAACGCACTTTTCGTCTTTTATAAATATTCCCGGCACGTTAAGTCCTGCAAGTGCAAAACTCATGGCAATTCGATGATCTGAATAAGTGGAAATCTCGGCGCCGTTCGGCACGCCCCCTGTAATAATCATGCCTGTATCATTCAAACTCGCTTTGATACCCATTTTCGAAAGTTCATTTACTACCGCAGTTAAACGATCGCTCTCCTTTGCTTTTAAGTGCTTAACATTTTTAATTACAGTTGTTCCCTTTGCAAAAGCTGAAGCAACCGCAAGTGTCGGAACCATATCAGGCATGTCGGCCATGTCTGCTTCTATAGCTGAGAGAGATCCTCCTGTGATGCCGATACCGTCCTTTTCATGTGATACTCTACATCCCATAGTCTCAAGCAGTTTAGTAAAACGAACATCCCCCTGGTGAGAATCTTTCGTAATCCCCTTAACTCTAACACTACCACCTGTTATTGCTGCAGCCGCCCAGAAATAACCTGCCTGGGAACAGTCAGGTTCAAGTAAATGAGACCCTGCCTTGTATGATTGTCCTTTTCGCACTTTAAAAAAGTTATATCCATCACGTGTAACGTTAACGCCGAATTTTTTCATTACATCTATGGTCATATCTATATAGGGTCTCGATACAGGCCCCTTGGTTATATTTATTTCAAGGTCCTGTTCTGTGAACGGAGCAATCAATAGAATTGCGGAAAGATACTGGCTGCTCGTTTTGCAATTAATAGTGATTTTGCCGCCTTTTAATTTTCCATCTTTGATTTCGACTGGAGGACAACCATTATTATTAATCGAATGTGCAGCAATCCCCATTTGATTCAATGCATCTAACAGGTCCTGAATTGGACGCTCATGCATACGTTTTGTGCCTTTAAGTATATACTTTCCTTTCCCCATAGAAACCAAAGCCGTTAAAAACCTCATAGAAGTCCCTGAGTTACCGAGATAGACAGGTTCGTCAGATGGTTTAAACCCTCCTTTCATGCCATGAACCAGGAAACGTTTATCTTCTATTTCTATTTTTATACCCATCTGCCTTAGGGCATTTAAAGTAAGAAGTGTATCCTCACTTTTAAGCGCGTTATAAATGCTGCAAATCCCATCAGACAGGGCTGTAGCAACAAGAAACCTGTGGGTATAGCTCTTTGAACCCGGAACGGAAATTTCACAATTTTTTATTTTTGCGGGTCTTATCTCAATCATAAATATCCTTTCGACAACTCAACGACTCAACTGCTACAACCCAGAGCATTTAACACTCTTTTTCTCATTAAATCTATAGGTGCTTTTTTGCCTGTCCACAATTCAAACTGAGCTGCTCCCTGGTAAACAAACATTGAAACTCCATCTATTGTAACGCATCCCTTAGTCTCAGCCACTCGCAGAAGATTAGTCTTTATTGGACTGTAAACTGCATCCATTACAACCATACCTTTTTTAATATCTTCTTTTGCAACCGGAATATCTCTAACATGAGGATGCATACCTACCGGTGTTGTGTTAATCAGGATGTCACATTTTCTTCCTTTGAAATCTGAAAAAGGACAAAATTCAGATTCCAGTTCTTCTGCAAGTTTTTCGCCTTTATCTATTGTACGGTTTAAAATAGTAAGCCTGCCTCCCTCTGATATTATCCCATAACCCACGGCACGGGCAGCACCTCCGGCTCCTAAAACAGACACATTTTTTCCTTTAATATCTGTTTTTTCTTTAAGAGCTTTTACCGCCCCCAGAAAATCGAAATTGTATCCTGTGATTTTCCCCTTTCTGTTAACGATTGTATTTACAGCACCTATCTTTTTTGCAAGATTGTCTACTTCGTCAAGAAATTCCATGACGGTAACCTTATGAGGTATTGTAATACCGGCACCTTTAATACCCAGTGCTCTGATTCCGGTAATGGCATTCCCAATTTCTTCAACTTTAAATGCAAAATATACACCGTTATAATCGATATGGGAAAATGCACTGTTGTGCATAACAGGACTCAAGCTGTGAGATATCGGATCTCCAAGAACAGCATATAATGAAGTATTTGAATTGATCATTTGTTAGGTATCTCTCATAAGCGCTAAGTTGGTTTGAAAAAAGAACGTCGAACATTGTAATTGAGCGCTACGCTTAAAGAGCACTACGTTCGAGGAGCGCTTCGCTTGAGGATTTAGGTTTTAGCCTTAAGGACGTCAGTCCGCTCTTCAAGTCACGAAGTGACGCTCCTCAAGGCCGAAGGCCGCTCCTCTTTTTAAGTTTTTGCCATTGGATATGAACCAAGGCATTTCAAATGAAGACAAAGATTTTTCATCTTTGTTATAGTTTCATTAACAACAGGATCTTCCATATGCCCTTCGAAATCTACAAAGAAAAAATAGCTCCAGTTTTCATGCCTGGCCGGACGGGATTCCAGCTTGACCATGTTTATTCCTGCCTCGTCCAGGGGTTGCAGTGCACTGTATAAAGCACCTGGAACATGTGCTGTCGCAAACATTATTGATGTTTTATCATTTCCTGTTTTTCGGGTTGAGTCTTTCCCTATTATCAGGAATCTTGTTGTGTTCCTGGTACTGTCTTCGATCCTGGGTACAGCTACTTCAAGTTTATACATATATGCCGCTTCTCTACCGGCAATGGCGGCTGAATCCGGAAATTTTGCGGCATTTCGGGCTGCAACTGCAGTACTGCTGCATTCCTCAAGTCCGACTCCTGGCAGGTTTTTCCTGATCCAGCCCCGGCATTGGGCAAAAGCCTGGGGATGGGAATAAATAACTTTTATTTTATCTATTTCTTTAGTTTTAGATAATAAATCGTGGGATACTATCAAGTAGATCTCGGCACAAATCTTTAAATCAGATTCAAAAAAAAGATCAAGAGTATTATTTACTGATCCTTCGTTCGAGTTTTCAACCGGTACAACACCATAGTGGCACTTCCCCTTTTCCACTTCTGAAAACACGTCATAAATGCCAGGCTGTGGAATAAAAGCAACATTTCGTCCAAAATGATTCATAGCAGCGGTATGGGTAAATGTTGCTTCCGGCCCTAGATAGCTTATCTTCCGGGGCTGTTGAATTTCACGAGATTCGGAAATTATCTGTGTAAATATATGATCAAGTGTATCATCGCGTAAAGGACCCTTATTGAGATCTTTGAGTTTTTTTAAAATCGCACTCTCACGTTCATTATCTATAATCCGCCCTTTATTTTTTTTCTTGATATTACCGATCTCTTTGCCAATTAGAAGTCTTTTGTTAATTAAATCAAGAAGTTTTTCATCTATTTCATCTATCGATTTTCTTAGTTTGTTGATATTATAATCTAAATCCTGTATCATGCAAAACTACCTTTCTGTTATGGTTTCATCTATCTTATGTCCGAAATGTCTTCCGCCTTCCTCAATAGATACAAGAACTTTATCCCCTGAACTCAAATTCACAACAGATATCGGTTTGCCATCCGGGTCTGTAAGCCGGATTGTTTCCGCATTTTGAAGGATAGTTGTCACCTCTTTATCTTTTACAGTCGCCCTGACAAGCATTAGCGGCCGTTTTTCGACTTTTAAACGTCCCAGAATGCCTTTTGTTGCATTGCCCTTAAAATCAATTATTAAAACCTGATCACCTGCAGAAAGCTCTGAAAGGTATCTTGTTTTTCCACCCGGAACCTTTGTGTATGCATGAACAGGTCCGGCATTGACTCGAAAAGGCCGAGGGGCAACATAAGGGTTGGAAACAGTTTCAGCATGAACAAGAAACATGGCGCTGCTGCTGTTGCCAACTAGAATGCCCTGCCCAGTGGTCATTGATGTGCAGGTGTCTATGCAAACCCTATCTCCCATCCCAACCGGTATGACTTCCTGAATCTCAGCAGTTTCAAGGGAAATTATTTCCTCTTTCGACCCCACCAGAGAAAGTACCTTTTTCAATTCTGCCGTATCAGTTGTGTGAAAAAGAATATGCTGCACCCCCTTTTCAAGGATACCGAATGCGGTCTCCGCCTCTTTTATACTGTCAACCTGAGCAATAACATCTGCTCCTTTTGCTATCAGGTTCTCCAGCGGGATAACAGTCCAGTCAGTGCATTGAAGAATTACTTTTTTATTCCGGCCAAGTTTTATAATTTCTTCTTCGTCATCACTGCTTTTTATATTAAAAAAGACTACATCTTTGCCCAGCCTTAAATCACCGTCTTCAGAAACTGTCTGTATCCTCCCGAGTTTTTTAACTTTTTCGGAATATCCTTTTGGAACCATTATACCGTCCGCTCCCCCCTCAAGAGCGGTTGTCACTACATTTTTGTTCCAGGGATCAACTTTGACCCATATTTTTCGCATTATTATTTTCCTCTGTGTTCTTATGTTTAAAACAAAGCACTTATTCTATCCTTTAATTTGGACATTCTTTGCTTCGTGCGGATGAATAGGAGCAAGGTTTCCTTTTAGTATATTCATGCCTTCATCCACACTGCCTCCTTCATTTACAATGTGTGAAATGGCTTGAACCATTACCTTTGGATCTTTATATTGAAAAACATTCCTACCAATGGAAACCCCGGCGCCTCCCGCTTCAATGGAACCTTTGACCATCTCAAGTATTTCTCTTTCTGAATTCATTTTTGGGCCACCTGCTATTACCACCGGAACGCTGCATCCAGATACAACTTCATTAAATGTCTCTACAGATCCTGTATATGAAACCTTTATAATATCAGCTCCCATCTCTTCGCCAAGGCGCGCTGCATGTTTAATAACCTTAACATCATACTCGTCTTTTATATTCTCACCTCTTGGATATATCATGGCAAGAAGCGGCATTCCCCATGTTCGTGCGTCATAGCTCACCTTTCCAAAATCGTTTAGCATCTCTTTTTCTTTGCCGTTTCCTAAATTCACATGTATGGATACCGCATCAGCTCCAAGTTTAACGGCTTCTTCCACCGAGCAGACAAGGGTTTTTGCATTTGGGTAAAGGGAAAGAGATGTAGATGCTGACAGGTGTATAATAAGTCCGATATCCTTGCCATGCCCGCGATGTCCTTCTCCCACCAGGCCTTTGTGCTCCACTATGGCGTTTGCGCCTCCTTCCGCTACCTTTTGAATCGCCTGTTTCATATCCTTTAAGCCATCGATTGGTCCCACAGAGATACCATGGTCCATCGGAACAATTACTGTTTTGCCTGTATTCCGATTAATAATACGCTCCATCCTGATCCTTTTGCCTAAAATTGTCATGAGATATATCCTCCTTTTTTGTTAAAAAAAAAGGCCGTGAAGTTTATTCTCCACGGCCTTTTAAACAAAAAAAGCCGTGGGCTTTTTGTCTGCCCACGGCTTTTAGCGCTTATTAAATTTTTTTATTTACTTTGGCGCACCTCCAGGCAGACAGCTAAAATAATAATAGCTAAAAAACCAATAAAAGTTGCCTGGGAAAAATTTTGCCAATTTAAATATCCTTTTCAAAAAAAGTTTCAAATGTGATTATATTAACAGATTCTGGTTGTCAAGATATTTTTTATGACGGCTTCGTAAAAAGTCTCCCGCTTCAGTTCAGCGGGACGTTGCGCTGCATCCTCATTCCTAAGGGTCTACGCGCCTTTCTTGTCCTGCTGCTTTTTAGCGGGGGAATTTGATCCCGCTAAAAGCGGGATTACTTTGCCGTCTGATATCGACTTTTTCTAAAATATTCTTTTATTTCCGGCAATAAAATTTCGAGTTCGTGTTGTCGGCATTCTACTGTATGGTTTCCTACCGGGCCTGTCCTGATGTAGTCTGTAGTATTTTTTTACCATGGATTCAATATCTTCTTTAAAAGATTGATATTTCCTGTTTTCAAAAAGAAACAGCAAAATGCTTTTCGTAATTATAAAAAGGATAATAAAGAATGTAATGGGAAAAATTATGCAATCGAATAAATAACCGGCAATTAGCCAGATAGTCCAGATAGCGATATTCTTTGTCTCGTCCTTAAAATATTTTGCAAGTTGTCTTATGTTGTATTTGGTTTTTTCATATTTTTCCTTTATATTTAAGTTAAAAATCCAGTAACCATCATCCTCCTTTTCATCAGGAAATAACTTTCGGGTAATAGAGTCCACAGAGAAATCTTCTTTAATACTTTCAAAACTTTGTTGTGATTTTTGAATCAGCGGTTTTGTGATTTTTTCCGACATAAAAGCAGCACCTGTAATGGAAAAGGGAAGAACTATATATAAAACGACGGAAAACACTATGAGAAAAAAAGTAGTTTCTTTCAGCAATCGGTAAATGTTACCATATTTTGGAAAAATCCAGTTTATTATTAGTGAGACAAATAAAGTCAAAAACATCAAGGAGAGGCACCAGTGGTCGATCAGTTCTACAGATTGTAACATTAAGCGCGTTAGAAGTATTACAGTCCCTCCTGCAAGAGCCGTCTTCCACGCAATGTCCACATAGTCATAAACCGACTGAACGATATCGCCTATTTCCAGATTAAACCCTATTCCCACTTCCGAACCTTCAATAACAGCTAATCCGCTCTTTATTCCGGATAGAACTAAAAAACCGGTTACGGCTTTATCAAATGAATTTGTTAAATATTCTTCATTCGATTCAGAAACTTTTCCCATTCCCA
>DAOWEJ010000010.1 GCA_030638575.1 Deltaproteobacteria bacterium
CACAATAATCGAGAAGTGGGATAGCTTAGAGGATTTACAGGCACATCTATCAGCACCACATATGCTTGCATATAAAGAAAATGTTAAGGATCTTGTTGATAAAGTGTCACTTAAAGTGCTGGGAGAAGCATAACAATGGATTCGATACTGAACATCATTCACTGGCGTTCATGATGTCAGGTCAATCCACCCGTTATCCCAATATTTTTTGCCCGATCATTCCAACAAGAAAACCAAAGTTTACGCCAAGTGCAGGAAACCAACTTTTCTGCAATTTGGACATTGGCGCAATATCCTGAAATATTAAATAAAGTATCCCACCACTGGAAATCAGCATTAATGATGCTGTAAGTTGCGGCATATTACTCAGCAAATAATATCCTGAAATGGCGGCGAGGACTCCTGAAAAACTCAGAAAGAATAAGATGAGCAAACATTTTTTTGAAGTATATCCACTGTTGCGCAAATCCAAATATGCATTGAATGATTCCGGCAAGTTTTGAAGACCGATAAAGATTGCTAGTAACAATCCCAAATTATAGTCGGTAGCAAATACTGCGCCTAAGGCAATAGCTTCCGGAACAAAATCCATCAACATTGCCAATAATTGAGAAATTGTTCCGCCTTTTTTCTCTATGTATCTATCTAAAAGGAAGAAAATAATTGCTCCTGTTAAGAATAGTATTGCCATTGGTGCAAGAGGCAATACGTTCATGCCTTCCGGTACCAGAACGAATGCAACAGCAGCAATTATTATTCCTCCGCCAAATGCAATTGATGTATGAAGAACCTCTTCTTTTACAAGTCCATCCCGGAAATATCTCTCAAAATATTTCGAAAGAAGCCCTCCCAAGAAAACGGTGACTCCTGCAAAAGATGAGTACAGTATTATTTTAAACAAATCTTCCATTTATACTCCTGCTACTGCAGCCGTAACCGGTGCTAAAAAAGCGGAGCATTTAGGCATCCTTGTTGACGGCTTTATTATAATTCTTTAGTCTGTAAGGAGATTTATCCATCTTTGTCGAGCTATTATTTTGTTTTCATAATATTGTTTATCCTTTTCACTGCAAGTTTTTAGTTTGGACTTAAAAGTTTGGATAAAATGTTTGCAGTTTTTCAAAACGTAATCTTTTTTGGTTAGTGCGATTATCTTAGCAACACTGGTCCTGTCCTCTGGATTAAAGAAATCAGGTTTTTTTTGACAATCACTTTCCCATGATCTAAGTGCTCGTTGAGCAATAGGATTTACCAGGGCGCTATTGGGGAATTCCTTTAAAAAAGTCAGTATGTTATAGTAGTTTGTTGCTATGTCTTCTGTGCCGGTCCTCCTCATGCCAAATGGGTGATTGAGAAAGTTATCACATTGCAGAGATAAAAATCGTTCATAAGAGGCATTATCTTCTTCAGGAAGATAAATGCTGACGTATTTAGTCGGGATTCTCCATAGCCCAACGGGTGTCTTTATTATCAGATCTAATTTATGAAGTCCTGGTGTTCTCGGTATAATGCCACCTTTACCAAAACTATGATACCAGCTGACACCTTTTTTATCGCCACGACGAAATCCATTAACAAGCATTTTTTCTAATTCACTTGAGGAATATTGTTTCTCATTTAATAGTGATTTATTAGAAAAAAGTACTTTTGAAAACTTTTTGTCGATTAACTTTTCGTATAGATTGTCTTTAAACACAAGTTTTACTGAGACTTCTTCGTATGGTAAAAAACAATCTCTGTCTTGGTTATTATTTTTGAAGTCCAAATAGACTCCTGGCGGAAGTGGATTTATTGTTTCAGTAAAATTGGTCACCCATAAATGTTTCGTCTGACATCCGGTTGCCAAAAGGCAAATTATCATCATTAAATTTATAGTCTTCATAAATTATCCTTAAAATTATAACATTTTGCACACCTGATTTATTCAGGTGATGCAATGGTTATAAATCTTCCTTTACAATACGCAAGTCACTAATTACTTTATCTATGCGTTTTTCCTCTGATCGAATTAACAAATCAGAGGCATTTTGCGGTAGTTTAATAAAAGCTGATAAATAGTATCCTGATTTTATCCACCTTGAAATATCAGGTGGTTTCTTTTTAATTCTAAATTGTGAGAATTGCTTTTCGCCGGCATTGGAAAGACAATAAATTATTCGATTAAAGTGTTTTTTCCCGGTAACTAATCCTGCCGACTCAAAATCTGTTAGTACATTCCAGATACTTTTCTGAGTGTACCCTGTATTGAAGGCAATAGTCGGCGCTGTACATTTTTTATTACAAATCAGTTCCATTACGGTATCAGCTCTAACAGTATTCCCAAAAACTAATTTTGCTTTAACCCATTGGTTATTGTCCGAAACAAATTTCAGGTTTCTGAGTTTATCTGATTTTGTAAAAATGTTTCTTTTAAATCCGAATTGTAAAAAAAGATGATCTTCTTTTTTACCGGTAAAAAAAACTCTATTTTGTAGTGACCTAAAAAAAGACTTTTCATTTAACTTATTAAAATGTTTAAAAAGTGCAGTAAATCTTGTATCATTACTCATTTTTTCCAGAAACGCTGCGACAATATGAAATACTATTTTTGAATCTTCATCAATTTTTTTAACAAGAGATAATAAACGGTTTTTAGAAATAAACCGTGAGTATTGGATGATAAGAGACAATGCTTCATCAAAAAGCCGCTGATCGTATCTGCCTAAAATGCACAAACCAATTATCGCTTCTTCTGGGGCCATAGGTAATACAACACCTTCGCTATATATCCCCAAAGAACGCCATACACTCCATAACTCTTCTATATAATCAGTTACTTGTATTTTATAGATTTCAGGCAACATCTTTTAAACCTATTTGTTTAAGCATTGATTGTAATAGTGCAGCAAAAGCTTTAGATAAAAAATTACTTCAAGATTTTCCTGGTTTAATTTCTTTTTATCATTTCGATTCATAGTTACTAACGATATAATAAAAAACCATATCTTTCAAGTATTTTATTTACTTGAAATAAGAATTTTATTTATTTATAAGAAATATTTTAAATTCTTTTCTGCTTAGGGTTCGCGCAGGTAAGCGAAGACTCCGAAACCACAGGAATAGCCAGCTATTTCGAGGATTTTGCTTTTCTGATCACTTCAGCCTTCAGTCTAAACAGCTTCAGCCTGACAACGTGAGTAGTTACTGATTGCCTTTCATTCAAATGATTTTTTGATTATTTTTTGTTCCAGTTCGAAAGAAGGCGTCCATGTAAATTCATCTTTAAATCTTTTTTGCGCAAATCTGTCATTTGCATTAATAACGTTCTCTGGTTCTCCAGGTAAAGAGATAGACGGCATCATGCTAATGGCGACTCGCACTTCTGTATTAAGATATTCTTTGTCAACTTTTCCTTCGGAGTCAAATTGTAAATAACCATAAACAATCCGTGCTATTGAAATTGGTTTTTTATTTTCTAATTCCAATATGACTTCTGCATAACGAATGCGAGAATTCTTATATTCAGAAAGTGACTCCTTTGGAGCCCTATCTCGAATCCTTTCAAAACGTGCCAGAGGGATTCGTGTTATTTTATCATCTTCATCAATAAAATATATTCGAAAACCAAAACCCATAAAAATCTCCAAAATGATGTAATACTTTTCCCCTTTAACGTTGCGATAAGCTGGCGGCAAGGGGCGGGTGGCCTGTCTTCGGGCCGCCCGGCACTTGACGATTAGCTTGATTGCATGGTTGGGAGCTCCTCAATTGCTGAGTTCATAGGCGAAGTCATCACGAATCCTGCCGCGCAGAGCTTCCAACTTCGTTGGATCTACCTCAAGAATACGAAGGTACGCATCCAGAGCGAGCTCGACCTCTGCCAGCAAGCACGTGGGATTGCAGGATAAGATATCGCCAATCTCCTTGAATGTCTCACGGGCCTCAAGAGAGAACTCTCCGCCGTCTTTGATGCGCGCCTCATGAACCAGCCCATTCCGGAAACCTTTGTAGAATCGTTCACTGATGGCGTCCGTGCAACTGGGTAAATGAGCTGTACACCAATCTCGAAAACGTCCGCCAACGTCGTCCCTGCCAGTCTTGAGGCGCGCAAGAGCATCGATGGCTGCCACCAGCATGACGCCAGAGGCAAACGCATGGCCAGCTTCTGCAAGAGCGCGAGTTGGCACCAAGTAGAAGCCTCGAATGCGCTCGGCCACCTGCTGTGGAAGATTGACTCCTGCGGTATCGACATTGGAGAATGTGATGTCAGGAGCGAAATACAGATGCTCACCGATTCTCATTTTCTCTAACTCCCAACATGGAGTAGACTGCCGAATAGTCGTCTTGTATTACGGCTAATCTACGTAAGAAATCGTTTTATATGACTTTTTGGCATTATAAAAAATTTCATTTTAGTATGATAACGAAATGTGAACAAATGCTCATAGAAGGGTAATTATGTTAAATTATTAGTTTAATTAGCCTTTAAACAATTAGAAGTCAACTCTATTCTTATCAACATGAGGGCTAAACGGAAATAGGGAATCATGAAAAACTCATAGGTAACCTATGTGTATTGAGTCAAGAAAAAAATTTTATGAATCCTATGTAACGTAAATAAAAAATTTTTGGAACTTTTTTGCCTGCCTTTTGTCTAAGCAGATAAAAACAACAAAAAACAAAAGGAGGTCATCAATGAAATTAGGAAAAATAACATTAACGATTATGATCGCAGCTTTTGGGCTGCTTGTGGCAAAAACCGCTTTAGCGCAAACGGAAACAGGTGCCGATAAGACATTATCACCTTATTTCTTTGTAAAAAGTGATGATCCGGAGACGGACCGGCTGCCGCTGAAATCTACTTCAGCAAAGGTGAATATTTCCGGTGTAATTGCGGATGTCATTGTTACACAGGTTTATAAAAATGAAGGCAAAAAGCCCTTAGAGGCCATCTATGTATTTCCCGCATCCACCCGGGCGGCAGTTTACGGGATGAAAATGACCATAGGGGAGCGTGTCATTACTGCAAATATTCGTGAACGTGAGGCAGCACGGCGTGAATATGAGCAGGCAAAACAGGAAGGAAAGAGTGCATCACTACTAGAGCAGCAGCGACCTAATGTATTCCAGATGAACGTGGCAAATATTCTGCAAGGGGATATTATAAAGGTGGAGCTTAAATATACCGAGCTGCTGGTCCCCACCGATGCTGTTTACGAGTTTGTTTATCCTACGGTTGTAGGTCCTCGATATGTTGACCAGCAGTCAGAACAAACAGGGTCATCTGAAAACTGGACGTCAAATCCGTATCTTCATCAGGGAGAATCGGCGCCATATACCTTTGATATGAAAATGGACCTTGCGGCAGGACTTCCAATCCAGGACATCAGTTGTGCAACGCACAAGGTCGATATCAGGTACCAGGGATCAAATTTTGCATCCATTAAGCTTAACTCATCTGAAGAATTTGGCGGTAATCGGGATTTCATATTAAAATACAAGCTTGCCGGAGGAAAGATAGAAACAGGGCTTCTTCTTTTCAAGGGAAAAAAGGAAAACTTTTTCCTGCTGATGCTTCAACCTCCTGAAAGGGTAAAAGAGACACAGATACCACCCCGAGAATATATGTTTATTGTTGACGTTTCAGGATCTATGAACGGTTTTCCTTTAAATATATCCAAAAAGCTTCTTAAAGATCTAATCGGCAATCTTCGTCCATCCGACAGGTTTAATGTTCTTTTATTTGCAGGCGGTTCAACTGTAATGTCAGAAAAGTCTTTGCCTGCAACCCGGCAGAATATCAACCATGCCATAAACGTCATTGATCGCCAGCGGGGTGGCGGAGGAACCAGATTGCTTCCGGCTCTGAAAAAAGCGCTTTCTTTGCAAGGAACTGAAGGGTTTTCCCGCAACATAGTCATTGTCACAGATGGTTATGTCTCTGTTGAAAAAGAAGCTTTTGACCTGATTAGAAACAATCTCGGTAATGCAAATATGTTTGCCTTTGGCATAGGATCAAGCGTAAACCGTCATCTCATAGAAGGAATGGCAAGGGTCGGTATGGGAGAACCCTTTATCATTACCCGGCCTGATGAAGCACAGCAAAAGGCTGCAAAGTTTAGAAAGCTGATTGAGTCTCCGGTTTTGACAGGGGTTACTGTCGATTTCGGAAATTTTAAAGCTTATGATATTGAACCGCCGAGCATTCCCGATGTAATGGCACAGCGCCCTGTTATTCTTTTCGGTAAGTGGCGCGGCAGGCCCCAGGGTAATATACTTGTAAAAGGAACTGCCGGAAACCGCACCTACAGTAAAAAAGTAAATGTGGCAAAAGTAAAACCACTGAAAACAAACTCGGCTCTTCGTTATTTGTGGGCAAGGCACCGAATAGCACTTCTATCCGATTATAATCGATTGAGTCCGCAGGATGAGCGCGTCAAAGAGGTAACAAGTCTTGGCTTAACCTATAATCTTTTAACCCAATATACGTCATTTGTTGCCATCGACACACAGATCCGGCTAAAAGATGGCAAAGCTCAAACAGTAAAGCAGCCTTTGCCCCTGCCCCAGGGTGTTTCCGATTATGCTGTAGGAGGAAGATCTCGCGTTGCAAAAGGAATCTCAACCCTTGGAGCTTCTCCCTCTTTAATGGTTCGCAAAAGCAAACCGATGGAAGTAAAGGAAGAGAGTTGCGATTCCAAAAAGGATGCTCCTTTATCTTCAGGAGACATTTCAGACAAAGAGGAACATAAACGGATTCATATTAAATTAGGTAAAATTTCTGTAACCGGCGGACTGAAAAGAGAAACAATTATAACAATACTTGAAAAGTCTATTCCCTCAGTAAACCGATGCTACGACAAGAAACCATGGTGGCAGTGGAATGTAAAAGGAGAGTTTACTTTTAAATTAACTGTCGATTCCAGCGGCAGGGTGATAAAAGTGAGCAGGATCGCAGGCATAAAGAAGGTCAAAGCGCTTGAAGACTGCATCATTGCAAAACTTAAAATCCTTCAGTTTCCGTTTCCAAAAGGAAGTAAAGAGAGTACGATTACTGTTACATTTTTTTTAAAATAAAACTGAACTTTAGGATAAGAACTTTTACAAAGTAGTTATCAGGCCGATTTTGATCATGCCTTCCCGGCGTGGTCAAAATCGGCTACCCTCCTTCCCAAACGCACACCGCGCCATCAATCAATGGCACAGGCTTCCTCTGCTTGTCAAATAATTGCATTTTCTACGGAAAGATGTTATTGTTGCAAATAATATAAGCTAAGAACAACATTAGTAATATCTGTTAAATCGTTAGGAAAGAGGAATCTAATGATGATTCGAGGCTACCCTTACCTGTAGCATAACACCATAACATCCGGAGGGGATGATGGAAGAATTTGATTTCGACACAACTAAACTAATTGATATGTGTAGTAATAATGATGCCACAATGATCGGTATCTTTGGATCAATGGCAAGAGGAGAAGCTACGGCTCAGAGCGATATTGATGTTTTGGTAAGATTTTCCAAGCGTAAGAGTCTTCTTACTATAGTGAAACTGGAACGCGAAGTATCAACTGCTCTTGGCAGAAATGTTGAACTGTTGACCGAGGCGGCCATAAGTCCATATTTGCGGGACAGGATTAAGCAGGAGCTGAGGGTTATCTATGAAGCATGATGATTCAGTTTATGTTAAGCACATCCTTGACGCAATCACAAGAATCGAAGAATATCTACACGGTGTTGATGAGGAATCCTTTCTAAAGAATCATCTAATTCAGGATGGGGTTATACGTCAAATTGAAATCATCGGGGAAGCGACCAAACGCATATCTGCAGAACTCCGAAACATATACCCCAAAGTGCCATGGCAGGATATTGCAGGAATGCGTGATAAGCTGATTCATGATTACTTTGGAGTCGATATTGAGACCGTATGGCTTACGGCGACACAGGATATATCGGTTTTAAAGTCAGAAATAAAGACGATCGTAAACGAGTTATAGAAAAGAGCCTCCTTTTTACCCTTAAACTTCCGGTTTATCCATATGTTTGAGATGTCGTTGGTTATATAAGAAGATAAATAGTTTAATCCAGCATATAGAAGTACTCTCAATATAAAAAGTAAAACTCTCAGGTGAATGACATTGCATACTCAATCGAATAATTTTCAATAGACATTTGAGATATGGTGAAAAATGGTTTCCGAAGAACCATAAATAGATCAATAAAGGAAAATTATGAAAAGACCTACATGGGCAACAGTAGTTGGGATTTTGGGAATCGTTTTCTCGTGCCTTGGTTTTTTAGGTGCTGGGCAAGAGATTATGATGCCAAAAATACTCAAATTTCAAAAAGAAATGTTTTCCCATATAGAGGAGAGTATTCAGAAGAAATCTGATGAACTAAAAGCAGAGCTGCCTGATGAAACAAGGGAAAGAATGTCTTCTGAAAATGAGAATAGAAGTAATATTGACTTTCCAACTGAAATGTTCAAATTTATGGGGAAAATGTGGGAATTCCCAGAATGGTATGGTAAGTGGATAGTAATATTCGGTGTAATAAAACTATTTTTATGTGGATTTTATCTTTTTGCATCAATTCGCCTGCTTCAAATAAAACCTTCCTCGATTAGACTGTTTTACCTGGCCGCCGGCTTAACAATCTTCTTAAGTGTTCTTAAAGGAATTGTCTCATTATCTGCCTTATCCTTTATAGGTTTTACAATGATGTTTGGCGTCATGTTTGGAGTGATTATTGATATTGTCTTAATAATTATCGTAGCAACTGGTAACAAAGAGGCTTTTTCAAGCAAAAGCCCTCCCCCTTTACCACAAAACATATAATTCGGTGAAAAAAATGAATGAAAAGTTTTCAATCGAGTCCGGCGGTACTGAGCTTCTCGACAGATTTGGCCCTCTCTGGAAACAAAGGAGGCGCCCTGTCATGAGAAAATACACAGTTATTACTATAGTAATATTCTTCCTTTTGATCCTTTCGTCCTGTTCAAGTAAAGGATTAAATGCTCCTGAGAATTCTATACTAACCCTAAAGCCATATTGGCATCATGGAACCTGGGTATTTGATGACCAGAGAGTAAATTTAGTTAAAGAACCGTTTGTGGCCGGTATCCCTGAGATGATAGACTATATAACAAAAGATATTCCAAATGCCAGAAAGGGATTTCGGTTATTATTTTCAGCAAACGAGTTTCCAGGATATCAATTGCAACTGAAGTGGGTGCGCGCAGGTAATGGCGGTAATTGGTATTATTCAGAAAAATTGAAAAAGGAAGGGTGGCTTTGCCCGGCTTTATTCAAATATTACAAGGACGCACCCAGTGAGTTATTTGCAAAGGCTGAGGCAATAAATGAATAAATGGCCGGTTGAGTCGCCATATGCTATTTGGCAATGCCTTCAGCGGCAATCAGTTCACCAACAAAACTTCCCACTACTACCCTGCTTTTTACTCTAATCGGTATCTTTCGTTTATCAGCCGTAACCCAGAGTTTAATTGTAGCATTTTTACTCTTTTCAAATACACCACCTATATCTTTTAGCTCAGGTTCCATCAGGTAGGTATCATATTCTCTGCTTTTCAGCTTTATTGTTTCTCTTCTGATGACCTTCCCTGTGCCGATGACACATTTTTTGCCATCAGTTACCGGTCTTTGGAAGATGTTGCTTTCTTTAAAATCGCAGATACGTGAATAGTAAAGTATAGATAAGGGGTCAAATGATCCGGGTAATAGTGAGACAGGCTCTCGTTTTTTGTCGAAGTTTGAATATTGAACTTCATTTTTTCCCCAGTTGAAACTTACCACTACATCTCGCCTGTGCTTCAACCCAGCTTGTCTTTTTTTATATAAAATTGAGCGTGTCATATCGACATCGGTATAGGAATCAATTCTGTCCCGTACTTTATAGATTGCATCGAAAAACTGATTAGTTTTTATGGTTAAAACAAAATGATAAGCCTTGATACCGTTGATATTTACAACAGGAAGCACCTCTAGCACTGCTTCACCGGCAGGGATTAAGCACCACTTAAGCTTAAATGTCAGCTTCTCACCGGGGGAAAAGGGAAAACCAGCTTGGGAAGCTATTGCTTTGCCTGGAAAAACGGAACCAATTATCGAGAATGTAATCAGGAATATTAAAAAAGATTTTATAAACTTTGATAGAATAAGTTGAGCTACTGAAGGTAAAACTTTGAGACCTTTGCAAAACGCAACTTTTTGCCCAATTTCTGCGTCAGGCTCAAATTTTAATCCTCGATCCGCCTCAGGCGGACCTGTGGTTAATCCGCCTGAGGCGGATCGCCTTCCTTGAACTTGAACAAAAATTAGCATTTTTCAAAGGTCTCATTTTCATATTAAAAGAAATTTCGTTATCTTTGAAGGAAAAAAGGGCCGTGCCTTGAATAATAAACAAAACAGGTCTGGGCTGCTACGAACAGTTGACGGATGATCGATGTTTCTTTGCTATTACCGGGGCATCATGGCAATACAAAGTCCTCCGGGGCCGGTGTGAGCGGCTATTGTTGGACAGATCCGAAGACACATGAAAGGAGATGATATGATCGTACCTGTTTGCCATCTTTTCATAGAAATCCGAATATTCACTGGGAAGCGGCGGAAAGGTTTTAACCTCTCTTTCTTCCTTCATATATTCAATAACTTCTTCATTTGAAATATCGACACCATGAAGATAATCTTTACCGTCAACAAGAATATGAATGGGAATAAGATTTATATTAAGCTTTTTGATCATACCTTCAGGAAAATCTGCCGTGCTGTCAGCCATGATTCCAAGCCTGCTGCCCATTTCAGTATTCCTTTCTTCAAATATAAGGCTCTTTTATTGTTGTAAAATTTTATCAGTATTGTTTTACTATAAATTAAAGTCTGATGGCTTCGCTAAAAAATCCAATTTAAGGGTTTTTCGAGTGCGTCAAATTCAATTCTTGCAATTTTATATTATTTCTTTAAAATTAGCAAGGTATATGTAGGTACCCTGGCTATTTTACAAATGTCGATCACGAGTTGCTGATCTTAATGATAGAGTGATAAACCGCCCTTTCTTCTCTGTCATTGATCCGCTGCAAACCAGATAAGCTTATTTGCCTTTTGCCTTGAAAAATTTTCGTGTGACGATTTTAACGGATTTAATTCTTGACAACATCTGCCACATTGTGGTATATTGATCCAACTTTTTTCCATAACAAAATGAAAGGCGGTTTTTAGGAATAATGAACAGTAAAGAGTTCTCGTATCTACGAAACAAGCTGAACAAAACACAGAAACAGATGGCACAACTGCTTGGGATTTCTATAAAAGCCATACACAGCTATGAGCAGGGGTGGCGTACTATACCGGCCCATGCGGAGCGGCAAGTATTTTTCCTGGTTTCAAACATGAAGGAGGCCAAAAGGGTACGTAAGCCCTGTTGGATAATAAAAAGATGTCCGTCTGAGCGGAAAAAACAGTGCCCTGCCTGGGAATTTCAATCCGGCAAACTCTGCTGGTTCATTTGCGGAACCCTTTGTAACGGTGTCGACCACAAGAACTGGAAAGAGAAAATGGAAGCCTGCCGGTCTTGTGAAGTTTTTACTTATCTTTTAAAAACAATTAACGGTGAGTGAATATAATGAATATTTTTAAAAATATATATAAGACAACGGGCTCGACTCGCATGGTCAGATTAAACCGTATCACTGAAGAGATTGAGGCTGAAATATTGGCAAAACTCGAGTTTTTTAATCCGGTATCAAGCGTGAAAGATCGCATCGGTGTTGCCATGATCGAGGCAGCCGAGGCCCGGGGATTGATCAATGCACAAACTACCATTGTGGAGCCAACAAGCGGCAACACAGGACTTGCACTGGCTTTTGTCTGTGCTGCGAAAAATTATAAACTTATATTAACCATGCCCGAAACCATGAGCATAGAGAGACGAAAGCTTTTAAAGCATTTAGGTGCATACCTCGTGCTAACTCCGGGAAGTAAGGGAATGAAGGGAGCTATTGCCGAAGCCAAAGAAATTATTAAAAATACACCTAATTCATACATGCCGAACCAGTTTGCCAATCCTGCGAATCCTGAAATTCATAGAAAGACCACAGCAGAGGAGATCTGGAATGATACCGAAGGCAATGTCGATATATTCGTTTCAGGAGTCGGAACCGGAGGTACTATTACAGGTGTGTCCGAGGTTATCAAAGCCAGGAAATCATCCTTTAAGGCCGTAGCAGTTGAACCAGCCGATTCTCCGGTACTTTCAGGTGGTAAAGCAGGACCACACAAGATTCAGGGAATCGGGGCAGGTTTTATTCCTGAGGTTTTAAATACCGGTATTATAGACGAAATCATTACCGTTACCAATGAACGGGCCTTAGAAACCGCACGAAAACTGGCTAAATTGGAGGGGATTTTGTGTGGCACTTCATCAGGAGCTGCTGCCTGGGCCGCTCTTGAAATAGCCAGGCGTTCCGAAAATCAGGGAAAACAAATAGTTGTAATTTTACCTGATACAGGGGAACGATATTTAAGCACTGATCTGCTTTTGGACTGAAGTTTCTTTGTAATGATTAAGAGCCGGTTTATCCGTCAAGGGCCTCACAGATTAATTCGTGTTAAGGAGATCTTTCACAATGGATAAAAACAGAGAAACAGAAAAACCCACATGCAGAATAGATGCTGAGTCTCTTTCAAAATTCAGGGAGCAGCTCCCTGATGTAGCTGAAAAGATTATTAAAAGCTGTGATGATACCACATGCTTTACACATATTGACTATGAGCCGATTCCTTTTGAGGGGTATGCAGTTGATATTATTAACAAATTCCGAGAGATCCTTTTTCCGGGATTCTATTCAAGGGAAAAACTCGATCCGGTAAACTTTAAGTATAATATAGGACAATTAATTTCCGTTCTTTTTGACATGCTGTCCATGCATATTGCCCATAGTATCCGGCATGATTGTTTTCGTTATAACCAGCCCTGCACAGAATGTGAAGAGCAGGGACAAACCATTTCCCTTTCTATTCTGAAATCGGTTCCTTCAATCAGAAAAATTCTTGCCACAGATGTCCGGGCAACATACGAAGGCGATCCGGCTGCAAAAAGCCATGATGAGATTATTTTCAGTTATCCGGGAATTTATGCCATAACCGTATACCGGGTTGCACATCTTTTATTTAATTCAGGCGTGCCGCTCCTTCCACGTATCATGACGGAACATGCACACAGCGTGACCGGGATAGATATTCATCCCGGAGCCGACATCGGGGAAAGTTTTGTTATAGACCATGGAACAGGTGTTGTCATCGGAGAAACAACCAAAATAGGAAATAATGTTCGCATCTATCAAGGAGTTACACTGGGCGCTCTTTCACTTCCAAAGGATGCCGGTGAACGTCTCAGGGGAAAAAAGAGGCATCCTACCATAGAGGATGATGTGATTATTTATTCCGGGACTACAATTTTAGGCGGAGAAACAGTCATTGGCGCAAGAACGGTAATAGGCGGCAATGTCTGGATAACCGAATCGATCCCTCCGGATACTAAAGTTATGATGGAAATGCCACGGCTGATATACAAATAGTCGTATAAACTAAACATCTTAACTCGGAGGTAAAAAATCCCCGCCTGGAAGCGGGGATTTTTTAGGGTAAGGAGGGATTAAAAGGAGGGGTCCTTTTAATATGAGACTAACTCTCTAAAGCTTAATACGGTGCAGAACTCATAACCGTACTTAATTCTTCAATCTTGTTGTTTTTAATCCTGTAATTATAAATATCTTCCATATCTTTATAAACCTGGAACATCTGGAAGGTACCGTGCCAGTGTGTATAGTCAGGTGCGTTCATTGCAGCACCCTGCCGGGCCCGTCTTCCTGTATGATGCCACAGATAGTACATCAGTTCCTGAAATCCATCCTTCCAGGGGTCTTTTTTCAGCAAGCTTTTTTTCTTTAGATCGGCTTTCATCTTAACCGCACCGGCCCACTGCTTGTTGTATAGTTCAACAATATTGTCCAGGCTTTTTCTTTGGACATCTGTATGCGTCTTGCCGTGGCAGTTGGCACAAACCCTTCGCATCAGCTTCTCGCCTTTTTCGCCATTGCCACGCTCTCCGCTACGGATAACGCTTTTCTTATGCATCAGATCCCATTTCAACCGGTCGTTGACACTATGGGTAGTAGCCAGGTCTCCTATTCCGCTCATATGACATGTAGCACAAGTGGGTGCCAAATAGTCTCCCGGTTCCCATGCGCCAGGCGGGCTGTCGTAATTCCACTCATCTCCTTGAACCAGATAATTTTGCCCGTGTTTGCTTTCCATATAAATTTCAATATTCGGATGATCTGGTCCCAAGTGGCAGGCGCCGCAGGCTTCAGGTTTTCTGGCATCAGATACGGAAAACCTATGTCGGGTATGGCAGACGGTACAGGTTCCAATGGAACCATCCGGATACCGCGTGCCGACACCGCCTGGCCAGGTTTCATTAATGGGTTTATTGTCAGGCCCCATCTCTACCTGAGTGCCGTGGCACATCTGGCAACCGCCCGCACGGGAGGCGCGCACATAGGGTGCCTTTCCTTTGGGTGTTAATCCGGTAGAAAGATCTAACGTGTCATTATCCATAAATGCGCTGCCTTCATATTGGTACATCAATTTTTGCAGTCCTACCTTTTTTGGGTCCATCACTGCCGCACTGGCTAGGCTTGCGTGGCCGCTTCTAAGAAATTGCTCAACTTCCTGGGGATGGCAACGCGAACAGGTCTTTGATGAAACCATGGGAGAGATATAGATATCGGTTCCTTTAACGCCTTCACATTGGCTTGCCATGGGTGATGACTTTTTCACCACGTGGCAATCATAACAGGAAATCCCGGCATGGCTCATACGGCTTGCTCTCCAGCCTTCCATAATACCAGGCATCTTCTTGCCATGGCATTCAATGCAGCTTAAAGCCTCCTTGGTGAAGCCCCTCTTGATTACCAGTTCCTTTGCTGCGAGGTTGAGATTTTGTGACTGTGCCCAGACGCCGGTTACCAATCCAACCAACAGCAGGGTCACACAGACAATCCCTATCTTACCAGATGATCGCCTCATATGATCCTCCTTTCAACTAAATAGTTTACTTGTTTATGTTTTAAAATGAATTAGTTAGACATCTTTTTTAAAATATTTATCAGCAGCCTCTATCATATTCTTATGACCAACATGTGGGTGGCATTCGGCGCATCGCTTTTTCGTTTCACCCCGCAAATATGCCCGGTGTGCAAGAAATCCGCCCCGTTTTATCCCAGGTGGTATCAAAACATGATGGCAGCGACGGCAGGCATTGTCAAAAGTAAATTTCAGCCGATTCCTCTCCGACGCGCCGGCCCAGTCATAAGTAACAGGGTCGATATACAGGTTGTGTATGAGATCGCTTGTACCTGTTATGGCTTTAACCGTTAAAAACTGGAAAAAGTCGCCGTGGGGTAAGTGGCAATCGACGCACTGGGCAGCAAAGCCCTGGGGATTCTGGCCGCCGTGAACTGCATCCTGCCATGACGTCCGGAAAGGTGTCATGATGTGACAACTGACGCAAAAGGTGTCGGTATTGGTGGTTTCAATCATAAAACCGGACGCCAGCACCATCATTATCGTTAAAGCAATGCCGATACCTGCTCCAAACCACCAGCCTTTTTTATCGCTTATCTTTTTTAGATTAAATGATAAGGCCATTTATGCAGCTCCTTTTTTGCTATAAAAACGCTGATTTTAAAAACAGTGAGCTGATTTTTAATAGCAGATAATATGGTAAAAAGGCTGTAAATTATTGTAAAGAAATTGTAAAATTTAAAATATTGATTGACGGGATTAAATTTGATATTGAAAGAAATGATGGAGTAAGGAACTATTCATATGCTTTCTTA
>DAOWEJ010000052.1 GCA_030638575.1 Deltaproteobacteria bacterium
CAGTCTCCTCAGGGATATTTGTCATATGAACTGGTCACAGAGAACGATGAGCTGGATCTGGAAAGAGATTGTAAGTATGATGATGAAACTCGTTTTACCGGAAGAATAAAGATTGATATGCCCCTTTTTCTGCCCAATATTTACCTTATGGCTTCACCAATGGAATTCGAAGGTACAGGCTCGAAAACAATAGATTTTAACTTCGGTGGGGAAACAATTAAGGGCAATGTTCCTTTTTATTCGAAATTAACCCTTGATCATTATGATATTGGTCTTTACTATGGGATTCCCTTTATCGAAACGATAACCGCTGAAACAATCAACATTGATATAGGGCTTAATATAAGGATTTATGACTTTAAAGTAGAAATAAAGCAGGATACAACAGAAGAATCAGAAAGCTCTACCCTGCCGATTCCCGCTTTATACCTTGCAACACAAATAAAGCCTTTTGAAAAACTTGCAATTGAGGCAGAGGCCAGGGGAATATCATACAGCGGAAACCAGCTATACAGCCTGATCGGAAGAGTGAAGGTAACAGTCTTTGGACCTGTGTTTGCAGCTGCAGGTTATAGATACGACAAGATAAAAATTGATGAGGAGGATGTTGAGGTGGATATGGATTTCAGCGGGCCGTTTATTGAAGCAGGGTTTAAGTTTTAATCATTAAATCCTGGCTTGTGATTCGGTTTTTCTATCCGAACATGTAAAATCCAAGGGCTCGATCATTCGGGTCGGAGGTATGAACGGAAACGAACTCGATGCCATATTCAAGGTCGAATAATTTTTTAATAATACACTCTTTTTTGATTAACGATCTGTTTTTATCGTCTAAGTGAAATTCCACAATAATCCTGTCGCCGACAATGAAGTCCTGTTTTTCATGGAGCTTTATTTTTAAACCTGTACGAGATACATCTGTTACGATCATCATACCCTTGTTTCTAGGAATATTTGAAACAAAATGGATAAATGTTCCGGGAAAATTCGTTTTCTTTCTGTATTGCTTTCTTTTTTCTATAAGAACGCGATAAGAATTTCCGCAGGAACACTTTACCTTTACCCTCTCTGCTTTATCCAGATTTTTATATTCTGATATATTAACAGTTTTTGGGATATTACACTTAGGGCATTTGAATGTGACCGTATTGTCGTTACTTATAAAAACTTTCTGCATTATCTTTCTACCTTGTTTTAATCAGTTGGAAGGTCAATTCAATTTGCTCATAGCAAGGTTTTTATGAATTTTATAAAGGTTGTTGGTATTTCCCATATGCGCTTTTACCCATTCAGGTGTACGGTCGTATTTCTTGGCCAGAGCGGTAATCGCACTTTCAAGGGTATCATGTTTAGATGTTCTGCTTGCCCAATACTTATGGGTCCTTCTTGGGTTATAAAAGAGTATATCAGAGTTTTCAGTGATTATTGAGCTATTATCAAAAGGCTGTTTGTCGCCGGGTTTATTTTTAGCAAGATTCCTGTGAATTTCATAAAGGCTGTTGGTGTTCCCCATATGCGCTTTTACCCAGTCAGGTGTACAGGCATATTTTTCAGCCAGAGCGGCAATTGCACCATTAAGTGTATTATGCCGGGATGTGCTACTTACCCAATACTTGTATCTTCTCCTTGGATTGTAAAAAAGCGGGCTATCTGCTTTTTCATTATCCCGATATTTTACGATCGGGGTTGAAGGTTGACCCGCCGGCTTTTTTTTAACAGGAGCCGGATGTTTGTTTTCCGGTTTATTTTTCCTGACTTCTTTTTCTTTAACCATGCCGGAATTTGCCATAGGAGGCGTAGCCGGCTCAATGCTCTTTGACAACTGATCTTTTTCTTTTATTTCTCCTTCTTCTATCCGCTCAACAATTTCCTTTGAGTAGGTAATGATTATGCTTTCATATCCTGTAAGATAAAACTTAATTAAACCATTTTCCTCCCATGCCTTTTTTGTTATTATTTTTGTTCCATCTTTTAAAAAGATAGTATCACCGCCGGCAACCAAAGGAAATAATGCCAGTAAGAGGGATGTAATAAATATTTTTTTCATTTAAAACGGACCTTATGTTAATTGAGTTCTATCTCTACTCTGCGATTTACCTTTCTTCCCTCAACTGTACTGTTTGTTGCAATAGGGTTTGCCGGTCCTAGTCCTAAGGACTCGATTGTTGATGAATCAACACCCTTACCCACCAGGTAACTTTTGATAATATTTGCCCGAAATCTGGAGACATTGACGTTGTATCGGTAATGACCGGTTGAATCGGTATACCCTTTAACAGTTATTTTTGCTTCAGGGCTATGAATCATATATTCAGCAATTTCATGAAGAGTTTTAAATGCTTCATCGGTAAGCTCATTTGAATTATGTTTGAAATAGATGATAACGGTTTGATCCGGAGAAGGGAATATTTCTTTCATCTTTCCATCAGATTTTTCCTTATCGTTATCGCTGGTTGCAGGCGTCGTCTCGATTTTCTTTGCTTCCTCCATTTCAGTACTTAAAGTACGTTTTTCCTTTTGAAGGGAATTTTTATATTTTTGGGTTGTCAGGTCTTCCACCGTCCACTTTGGCGAACTCTTTGATGTTAAATTGTTTATAAGGTATGCGGTAATAATAAGAAGCAAGGCAGCAGCGGTAATATAACTCATCCTTAACAATTGCGGTGATTTTTTGTACGGCTTATCGATTTGCTGATCTGTATTCTTTTTGAGTTCCTTTTCTTTGTTTTTATTGCTGGTTTTTACCGATGTTTTTGAGATCTCAATCATACTTTTTGTAACAGGAATTGTAAGTTCTTCAGAACATTCTTTTATAATTTTTACATCGATTTTTTTCGTATCCTTCGTATAGCCGGTAAGCAAGGCATGGTCGCAAATAACATTGATGAGACGAGGATAGCCGCTGGAAAACGAGTAGATTTCATGTATTGCACTTGTACTGAAAATTTTCCCTTTTGCTCCGGCCGTTTCAAGACGGCTCATTATTAATTCTCCGGTTTCGCTTTCCGTTAATGGGTCGATGTTGTATCTTACAGTAATCCTTTGCCTTACAGCTCTATTCCGTTCTCGCATTAAAATGTCGTTGAATTCGTATTGCCCGACAAAAAATATATTTATAAGTTTTTTATTATACAGTTCAATGTTTGAAAGAAGCCGAATCTCTTCAAGAAGTTCATCGTTGAGTCTCTGGGCCTCATCTATTATCAATAGAACATTTTTATTTTCAGCGTGTGCTTTGTGCAGAAAATCTTTTAAATGAACAATAAAATCCCCCTTGCCCTTAAACTTTTTATTCATCTTGAAACTGTCTGAAAGAGAATTGAAAAAGTCGAGAATCTCAAGATCAGGGTCGGGAACTGTTGCGATGATGGCCTCAATATCGAGTTTAGTTACAAGGCAATTTATCAGCATGGTTTTTCCTGTACCAACATCTCCGGTAAGGAGGAGAAAACCTTTATTCTCCAAAACTCCATACTTTAAAGTGGAAAGGGCTTCCAGGTGCTTTTCACCGAGCCATATAAATTTCGGGTCGGTAGTTATCTGAAAAGGCTTTTCGGTAAAATTATAGTGGGAAAGGTACAAATCTGTTTTCCTCCAAAATCAGGTTTCATCCTTTTTCGATATTATTCCACGGCTGTAATATATATAAAGAATAATCCACAGAATAAAGAAAAAGATAATATATGCGGCACGTTGCCTGGTTAACTTTTTTTTATTTTTATCGATTAAGTTAGCAGAATTTTTCAGTTCTCTTTTAACTATTTCCAGCTCGTTGAGGAGGTTGTCAATATCGGAGTTTTCCGTATAAATAACCAGCCGCTTTGATTTATTTTCAAAATCCCTGACATTATATGTATCAAAAAGTATTTTTTGTTTTTCAGTTAAATATGATATGTCATGTATTTCTTTTGCGAATTCAACACAATAGAACTTTTTATAAGGGTCGATTGAAGGCACTTCTCCCAGTTTATTTATCCTTTCTTGGATTCCTTTATCAAGTTGAGTCGATATCTCCTGCATAATGGCATCTAGTTTTCCTATCGTGTCATGGTTCTTTTTGAGATCCTCACCGCTTAAGGCTGATATAAAAAAGATTAAAAATCCGGCTGTCAGACAACTTGCAATAATTTTTATGATTATAATAAATTCCTCTTTAATTAAGGACATAGCTTATTTCCCTTTTATGCTGTTGATTGAAAAGATTTACCACGGAGTTACACGGAGACCCACTGAATTATGGTTTTTTAGTATATGTGAAATTCCCGTGAAAATCCGCCTGCCCTGTGAAATCCCGAAGGGCTATTCCACCGTGAAAGCAATTTCTGCTAATGAGCTTATTGTCCTAAGGGCTCACTCAAAGTTTAATACTATCAACTAAGAGCTGTGAGCTATCACCTCTGTTTTGTATCCAGGATCTCTCTGATTTTGTGTGACAGTTGTTTCATGTTAAAGGGTTTCTGGATAAATCCATTGCAACCACGGTTTAAAATATCCGTAGCCTGACCACTTATACTGTATCCACTGGAAAGCAGGACCTTTATTTCAGGATTAATCTCTTTTAGCCTGTCATAAGTTTCACTACCACCCATATTTGGCATTACCATATCAAGAACAACCATGTCAATTTTATCTTGGGATTCCTTGTAAGTCTTAATAGCTTCCTCTCCACCCAGAGCAATAAGCACCTTATAGCCTAATGCCTCCATAATCTGATGGCACCCTTGAGCAACAACCTCTTCATCATCTATTAAGAGAATGGTTTCATTGCCCCCCATTGTATCAAGAGATATTTCATGATCTTCAACAATTTCAGTTTCAGATTGAGAAACCGGGAGATAGATGTTGAATGTTGTGCCATGGCCTAATTCGCTGTAGCAATTAATGATGCCATCATGGTTTTTAATAATTCCATATGCGGATGCCAATCCCAGACCGGTTCCCGTTCCCATCTGTCTTGTTGTAAAGAAAGGTTCAAATATTCTTTCACGGGTTTTTTTATCCATGCCGACGCCGTTGTCTGTTACCGATATCTTAACATAATTGCCGGGGGGAGCATAATAGAATTTTGTGCGGCTATAATCGGCGTCAAGTGTAACATTGTCTGTTTCAATATACAGCTCTCCACCACCATCAGGCATTGCCTGCCAGGCATTAACGTAAATATTTAAAAGTACCTGCTCAATCTGTCCCATGTCAACATTAACCATCCGGAGATCTTCTTTGTATTTTCTATGAATCGTGATTTCTTTCCTTGTGTGGCCAAAAATAAGTGAAGTTCTGTTAACGATTTCATTCAGGTTGCATGGCGTAACAACATATTTACCTCGTCTTGCAAAGCCAAGGAGTTGTTGGGTGAGCTTGGCTCCGCTTTTAACACACCGTTCAATCAGTTTTATGTTTTCATGATGAGAGTGATCTGACTTGAGGTCCAGAAGCATGACAGAAGCGCTCCCCTGTATTCCCATGAGCAGATTATTAAAATCGTGGGCAATGCCGCCTGCCAGGGTTCCGATAGACTCCATTCTCTGGGATTGCTGAACCTGGGCTTCAAGCTTCTTTTGCGTTGTTATATCACTTAAAAAATTAAGAGCTGCCCGCTTCCCTTCCCATGTAACGGAAACTACATTCAACTGAACCCACATTTCTTCACCCTCTTTATTAACGATCCTGAAAGAAGATGTGGCAGACAGGTTTTCCCCCTTTAGCCTCTTAGAATACCAGTGAATAACCCTTTCTCGTTGCTTGGGATAAACATATTTATCAAGCGAAATATGATCCTGGCTTAGATCAGCTTTGAGAAAATCGCTCAACTCCCTGGCTTTTGGATTTGCAAATTTAATTTGTCGTTTTTGAACAATAAAGATGGCATCATTTGAATTTTCGACTAGGAGGCGATACTTTTCTTCCGATTCACGCAATGCTTCTTCCGCCCTCTTCGCTTCTGTTATATCGCGCAGATGTTCTATTACCCTTGTAACATTGCCAGATTCATCCAGAATCGGATAAAATCTGATATCAAACCAGATCCCTAAAGATTCTTCGTATCTTACCAGGTGGGCGGGTTGTTTTTTCTGGTACACTTGAGATACCGTACAGTTTTTACACGGCTTATCGCAACCGATCAGCTCAAAACATTTTTTTCCCTCAATTTCTTTATGAGTGAGATTAAGAAGCTTATATCCGGCGGCATTATATCGAATTATGTTATGTTCATTGTCCTGAACACCTAGAATGTCCGGTATATTATCAACTATTGTTTCAAGGAGAAGTGAAGTTTCTTTTAGCTCCGCTGTTCGATCTTTCACCAGTTCTTCCAGATGGTCGCGATATTTTTCCAGTTTTTCTTCTGCGCTTCTTCGTTCCTCTTCTACACCGATGGCAGAAGCAATAATGCTCATTATCCGATTGTCTCCCTTGCTTAAGGTGTAGTCATCTTTAAACAAAGCGCACAGGGAACCGACATAATTAAAGCCAACTTTAACTGCTTTACCTACATATGTTTGTAATTTATAATTTATTATATTGGAATCAATCCTTGCGTAAATCGATTGTTTAAGATTTGAAATCACAAGAAACTTGTCACCTGCACTTTTTATCACATCGTAACATATATTTTCTTCGGCTTTTTCCGCAGGCTTGTAATCTGGGTGCGTATTCCATTGCCCCCTTGAATATAGGATTCCATCTTCAAGTCGATTGTAAATTGCGCATTTGGCTCCAAGAAGCTCTCCACAAAGTGCAGTTAGCCGGCTTATGTTATCTAATGAGTCGGGCCCGAAACTTAAAAAGCAGTCGTTTATCTTGGAAAGCCTTTCTTCAAGGAGCATTCTCTGGCTCATCTCCTGTTTTCTTTTGGTAATGTCACGGTTGCTGACACGCCTTCCCAGGGAACGACCATCCATACCCTTAACAGGCTGGCAAACATGACTAATCCAGCGAACCACGCCCTCGCGGGATATGATACGAAATTCAATTGATACTACACCGCTTTGCAGTTCGGTTTCAATATGGCTGGTCATGCGCTGTCGATCATCAGGATGAACTATTTCCTCTATCAGTTTAGGGTTTTTAAAAAAATCATCCGGCAGGTATCCGGTTATACGCTCACATGATGGTGAAATATAAACAAACTTTCCGTTCTCATCGACCCAGTATTCCCAGTGGTAGGTAAAGTCAGCCACGGTTCGAAAGCTTTCTTCTCCTTCTCGTAAGGCATCCCTTGTTTTCCTCAGCATATTGATGCTTACCTGGGCATGGGAACCAAAGATGATTAAGAGGCATAGGACTATCACACGGGTATATATGTCATATAAGTCTGGCCCGACAAGTTCCTGAACCAAATTGATCTTGTTTGAAAAAAAAATATTTAAAATGGAATCAAGAAGCCAGTATATTGTGGCAATAATAATTCCTGCCAATATCATTGATTCTGCAAATTTTTTGGCGCCCCTGGCAGAATCCTTAATTTTTATATTCTTTAACCCTTTCAATTATCACTCCTATTATCTAATCTGGATAAGCCAAAAATTAGACAGTTCATTTTAACCACAAAGGAACAAAGAGGCTGGAAGGTTGGGAAGCCAGGAGGCTATGAAGCTAAAAAGCCTACCAGTTTCCCGGCATTCTATCTTTCCAGCTTATTTGTCTTTGCGGTGATTTGAGATACAATTTTTTCTAAAAAAATTATAAATCTCATTATTGAAGTACTATTGTTAGGTAATCCTCAGGACTTCCTCAATGGTGGTAATGCCATTTAAAACCTTTAACACACCATCATGGCGTAGAGAAATCATCCCATTCTTCAATGCCTCTTTTTTTATCAGGTTTGAGTCATAGGTCTTAAGTACCAGCCTTTTTAGCTCGTCATTGAGAGCCATTATCTCAAAGATGCCCATCCGTCCTCTGTAGCCTGTGTTAAAACATTCTTCACATCCTTTTGCCCTGCATATATTACTTTTTTTTAATTGATTTATTGGAATACCGATACTGGACAAAGCAATGTCGCCTGGAATATATGGCTCCTTGCAATTGCTGCAAAGAACACGGGCGAGTCTTTGTGCTGCAACCGCAATGACCGATGATGAAATTAAAAAAGGCTCCACCCCCATATCAACCAGACGGGTGATAGCGCTTGCAGCATCGTTTGTGTGAAGTGTAGAAAATACAAGGTGTCCTGTCAGAGCAGATTGTACAGCTATTTCTGCTGTTTCCTGGTCTCTTATCTCACCAATTAAAATAACATCAGGATCCTGCCTGACAATCGATCTCAGCCCCCGTGCAAAAGTTAAATTGATCTTTGGATTGACCTGTATCTGGCTGATCCCTTTAATCTGGTATTCAACAGGATCTTCAATAGTGATTATATTTATATTCGGCGTATTGATGGAAGACAAAATCGCATAAAGTGATGTGGTCTTACCGCTACCGGTGGGTCCGGTAAGAAGGACGATGCCGTTTGGGGAACTGACAAGCTCCTCAAGAAGATCAAGCTTTCCCGGATCCAGACCTAGATCGGAAAGTTCAAACAGAGTAGTAGTTTTATTTAAAAGCCTGAGCACTAAGCGCTCACCAAAGGAAGTCGGAATTGTGGAAACCCGGACATCGATTTCCTGGTCACCCATTTTTACATCTAAGCGACCGTCCTGGGGAAGGCGCTTTTCAGCAATGTTCATTTCAGCCATGATCTTGATTCTTGAAATCAGTGAAGCCTGAATCCATTTCGGAGGCGTAAGAAGATCGTACAGGATACCGTCTACGCGGTATCGTACTTTAAAACTGTCCTGGTAAGGTTCAATGTGAATATCACTTGCACGGGCCTTTATGGATTGGGAAATAATATGGTTTACAAGTTTTATTATCGGTGCGGAACTGGTGTCATCTAAAAGATCAGCTGTATCCTCAATTTCGCTGATAATAGAACTCCCGTTTTCTTCCATATCCTGGACAAGCTGTTCTGCGGAATCCCTGCTCAGGTCATATGCTATGTTGATTGCGGAAAGAATCGCCTGTTTTGTTGAAAGAACAATTTCAAAATCACTTAGTTTGAGAATTCTTACAAGGTCATCAAGAGCCTGAAAAGATGTAGGGTCATTAATTGCAATGATAAAGCCCGGATTTAAAAGGTCCTGCTTTACATCTTTGGCATCATCCGGATTTGAATTATCTTCAATGCCAAGCTCCCCTGGGTTTGCCGCGAGAGGGACCATAACATGTTTTTTTAAAAACTGGATAGGAATTTGATCTGTAATATCTTGTCCTATATTTTCAAGGGGAAGATCGGGCCGGAAAGTAATATTATACTGAATACTCAGTGCCTTAAGGAGTTGCGATTCGGTAATTATTTTTTTTCTTAAAAGAATTGCTCCCGTTTTTTCGCCTTTTTCAGTTTTAATCCTTTGGGCTTCATCCAGCTCTTCTTCGGAAATTTTGAAGTTATCACTTAGTATTTGTGAAAGGTGTTTTATCATTGCTCATCATCTTGCGGGGAAATGGAAGTATTTTCATCATTATTCGTTTTGTACAGTTTAATTGAGCCTTCTCCGATTATTTCTTTCTTCTCGTTATATATCTTCTGAGCATCGGCTTTATTATTTATGACATGGGGAGTAAGGAACACGAAAAGATTTGTCCTTTCTCTTTGTGTTTTTCTTGATTTAAAAAGCCATCCAAGCAGGGGGATATCTCCAAGTATGGGGACCTTGTTCTCGGATTCAGCAAATTGGTCGCCAATAAGGCCGCCGATGACAACAGTGGAGTTATCATTTACGATTACCGTTGTATCGATTGTTCGTTTTAATGTGGTCGGTCGAAAGTCGATAGTTGACTCCAGCACGCTCATTTCCTGAGATATTGCAAGGCGTACCATACGATCCTGGCTGATTTGAGGAGTAATCTTTAATGTTGTGCCGACATCACGGTATTCATAGGAACTATATGTCTCAACACCACCCTCTGCAGTCGATTTTGTTTGGAAGGGCATATTCTTTCCAACATAGATCTTTGCCTCTTCATTATCCGTAGTTAAAAGCTGAGGCGTTGAGATAATTTCAATATCCTTATCTTTTTTATAGACTTCTATGATGGCTGCAATACTGGGAAATTGAATACCTGATATTTCTATAGCTTCCCCGAAAACCCCAAGGGATAAACCGCCGGGCAGCGCTCCTGACGTCGCCAGTCCGCCCAAAGAGGAGTATTCATCTCCGCTGAACCCCCCGCCGACAACCCCGTCTGTGTCATAGGCGTGTGCCTCGTTAAAACCCTTCCATTCGGTGCCGAGTTTAAAATCCTTTTGGGTATCCACTTCCATGATAAGGCATTCAATGTAAACCATTGCCCTTGGAATATCGAGTTTTTTTATAATCTCTTCAAGAACCTGGTAATCTTCGTTATCCGCCATTATGACAAGGCTGTTTGTTGCTTTATCTGCCGTTATTGTTGCCTGGCCTGAAAGAAGAGGGGCTTTTCCTCCTTTTGCCGAAGCTTTGCCCTTACCTGATGTCTGTGCTTGAAGAACTTTGGCCAGATCTTCGGCCGTGGCATGTTCCAGGTAATAGACACGTATCCTTCCTTTGTCTTTAGGCGTCTGTTTATCAAGCATACTTATCAGGCTCTTGACTCTTAAACTGTCAACCTCACTGGCAAGCAGAACAACTGTATTTGTCCGTTCATCAGCGATGAACTTTATTGTTCTTTCTGATGCCCCTTTTTTTGCCGCTTTTGTCGGCTGAAAAACAGAACTCAAAATTTTTACAAGTTTTCCTGCATCTGCAAATTCAAGGGGGATAACGGAAATTTCATGGCCGATTCCTGTTACATCAATAACTTTTAAAATTCGAAGCAATCGTAGTATATTTGATTGGAAATCGGTTACAATCAGCATATTTGTCGGAGAATAATCCAGAATTACGCTACTCTTTGAAATCAGCGGCGTAAAAAGCCTCTTTATTTCAGAAGCACCGGCATATTTTAAGGGTATTAACTGTGTAATAATCTTGTCTTCCGGGAAGGCCGCTCCTTCTTTTAGCAAGGTTTCGATATTCTTGGTACGGGCTTCGGGCGATGGAATGATTTTGATTACTTTACCGGCTTCTACAGTGGCATAACCATGGACTTCCAGAACAGACTCAAAGACTTTGTAAGCCTCTTTTACAGAAATTTTGGATGGAGAAATAACGGTTACCTTTCCCTTAACCTTATTATCTATAATAAAATTTTTTCCGGTCAGCTCGCTGATAAACTTGATAAAAACATTTATATCAACGTTGTTAAAATCTATGGAAATAAATCGTTTAGATTCTTCTTTTTTTGCTAAAGCACGTTTTCCTTTTGATAAATCCCCGGACGTCCTAGTTTCCTCGGCTGCCTGAGCAGGTGACAGGCAGATATGCAACACAAGGAGAGTACTGACAATAAATAATGTAACGGTCTTTAAAGCTTTTAATATTGATTTCATTTTTTCTCTTAAAAATTTATTTAGTAATAAAAATTTAAAACAATCACGAAAACTCGAAATGAGGAAAGCACGAATTAGAATTTTTTAGTGTTTTTGTATTTACCTGCTTTCGTGATAAATTATTTGGTCCAGCTTTTCAGGTTAGGTGGACAAAATCAGACTTTTCACAAAACCATCAGGTTTTATATCTTAGTAAATTTTTTACAATTATTCAATATTATAATCGATTGTTCTATTTCGGCCTCTTCGCTTTAGTTCAAGGGACATACTGGAAGATGATTTCAAGTTTTCGTATATATTAAGTGCATCATCTACCGATACAATATTTTTTCCATTAACTCCGGTTATGATATCACCGCTTCTAATTCCCATCTTTCTAAAGATAGACCCCGACTTGATGTTGGATATAATCATACCCGCAGCCTTTCCGTTTTCATGGTAAGGCCGTATTTTTACCTGCTCCATTAAACTGTTTAAGTTTTTAACCGAGCTTTCTATCTGGGAACGCTTTAAAGTGATCTTTCGCCGGTTCGATCTACTTACTGTTTTAGGGGGCTTTCTTCCTCCTGCAATGCTGCGGACCTGCTCCATTTCAAGGACTTCATCCTGTCCATTTACGCTAAGTATTACTTTTTCCCTTAAAATCATCTTGACTGTTGCATTCTGAACCGTATCTCCTTTTCTGTATAGGTTTTGCTGCCTCCCTTTTAATTCTTCAATAACAGCATATGGCTGGCCGGCTAATCCCGTGACAGTTCCCCAGAGTTTCAGTTTTAATTCCGTCTGTTTCAGGGTTTCTATTTTAATAGGGGTTGATTGTGAAGTCCCGTCTTTTAACGTATTGAAAAGATTACGCTCAACTATTATTTTATAGTAACTTAAGGGGTGGAAGGCCTCATCTTCAATAGATGATACCTGCTTTGTGTCGGCAGTAATAGGTGGAGCTACAGGATCGAGCTGATATGTTGTTATTTTATAAAATGCACTGATGCTAAAATAAACAGCAATTGTGATTAATAAAATATTTGATATTGTAAAGTATCTGTTTGTCATGATTTTTATAAAGCTGTTAGCTATTTCATAACATTTTAACCCCTTAAAACAAGATCACATTCAGATAATCCGGTTTTAAGACGTGTCGAACTCGCGCATAAGTGAGGGTAAAGAATAAGCAGGATCAATCCTTTCATAAGAACCCTGCTAACTTTGTATATTATTACTTACAGATAAAATTTACCAGTTTGCTGCTTATTCTTAACGCTCACTAAGACGCTCAGACAGGGACCCGCCTTAAAGCCGGATCACCTGAATGCTTCTTTTCGTAAAAAATTACTACGTTATTCCAAAGTAAAATTGGGCCTGTCAAAAGTGCCGTCAATTTTAAAAGAAAAGCCGTCTTGGGCCGATCTCTTTTTAAGGAAAAGATTTGCCGGAAGATCTTTTCCCATGTTTTCAAAGAATATAGGCTTTAGCTTAATTTTTCCTTTAAGATTTAAAACACTTTTACCAGGGTTCTTTTTTAAAGTGATGAAGCCGGAAAGGCTTACATCTGCCTTGTCTCCGTTTAATGTGCAGTGTTTAAAGCGCATTTTTTTGTTTTTAGTCGTTATTTCGGCTTCAATACTGCTAAAGTTAAAGTCTCTATAATTGAAGACAGGCTCCTTAAGCGCTATCTTACATTTAGATATACCAAGTTTTGCGTTTAATGTCGAGTCAGAGCCTTTATTATTGCTGTATGTAACTTTTCCGTCAAGGATTCCGGAAATTTTGTAATTGAATTTTTCATTGCTGCTTAGGTTTTTAATGGCAGGAATGTCTTTTATTTGAATTTTGGAAAAGTTTGCGTCAATTTTAACCTTTCCGTTAGAATCGCCGGCACCAATGGCGCCCTTTCCTTTTATAATGCCATCATAAGAGGAACCCTTGAACGTATAAGTTTTATCTGCGCTAAATACTGATAAAAACCCTATGGCAATTTTTAGCTTTTCAACGTCTAATAATAAATTGTTGATATAATGAAATCTTGCTTCCTTGAGTAGAATAGCGGGAGGAAAGACAGGATTAACACTGTCAATTGAAATCGATAAGTTCGGGTCGATGCTGGAAAGATTATAGGCAATGCGCTTTTTTACCGTATCTGACGGAAAGAGGACGTAAAGGAAAAAAACCGATGCAGCGGCGATGTAAATAATAAAGAAAAGCTTTTTCTTTGTTTGATTCATTTTCTTAAAAAATTGCATTGTTCAAGATTTAAATATCAACAGTCTCTATCTGCATAACAGCGTTAATGAAACCTTCTTTCATACCTGTCTTTGTAATCGAAATCCGGTTTATGTTCACAGCGTTTTTAGATGTTTCTACTCCATGCAAATAAGCTGTCAACTGCTTTAATGTTATGCTCTGGAGTTTCATCTCTACCTTTGAAATCCTGTGCGGGCTTCCCTCCCCCACGGATGTTGAAGGCTTCATGTAGGTTATGTTATCTTTCAACCCTGATTCAGCCGCAAGTCTGTCAAGGAAGGAAAATAGAGTAAAATCCTTTTTTCTTGCAGCATAGTGTTTTTTGTAAGTTACAGCCTTTTCCCGGATGATATCGTATTCTGCTTTTAAGATATGCATATCTTCAAGGATTTTCATTTTAGCCTGAAGGGTTCTTGCCTGGCGCTGCCTGCTGCCGATAATCGGAGAAATGATAAATTGCACCAGAATAAAAAGGGCTACCAAACCCGATACCGCATAAACTGCATATTTTTCACGCTTATTAAGGTTTTTAAGTTTATTAAGATTCATAAAATGACCTTGAGCTTAAATTGTATACGGCTGCCCGATTTTTCCTTGTTTGTGGATGTGATTGTAACTTTTTGAAAAAGTTCCGACTGTTCGATTTGGCTTTTTATTTCATCCACTGAGTTGAATGTGTCTGTGTTTCCGGAAATCAGCACATTCCCCTGCCCTGCTATAAACCTTGTAAGCTCGATATCTGCTTTAGCCGGTGTTCGTTTGCTTATTTCATTGAGTACATCAACAATGCGGATCTGTTTTGCTGTTTCTGACGACAAGAACGCTCTTTTTTTTGCTTCCTCGATTTTAACCTTCATCTGTTGCAGGGGATCGACTATCTTTGTAACTTCAGGGAAAGTAGTTTTAAAAATTTTTGTTATCTGTTGATTTAAACGATCTATTTTTCTGTTAATGAAATATGCATTTAGAAGAAAATTTAATAAAGCCAGCGCTAAAACTATTCCTGCCAGTATACCTGTTTTAGTAAGGCTGCTTTTATATTTAGCTAAAAGTTCTTTCCCTGCAAAGTGGCCTTTATGAAAATTGAGCCCGTCACTCCTTTTAATTTCGCATAAGGCAAGAGCTAGTGCATTATCCATCCTTTCAGGGCTCCATGAACTTGCCGTGTAATTTTCTATGTCGATATCGATTTCCCGAAAAAGTTCTGTTCGTTTTACGGGAAGTTCAAGCAGTTCTGACAGTCCTTTTTCAAAATTAAACTTTTCAAGACCCCAGCCGGTCAGCAGGATTTCCTCCGGCTCAAAATCGATATCAAAAAGCTCTGTAAATGAAGCTACTGTTTGTCGGATACCGGTACCAAGTGATTTTACAGCAGAAGTGTAAGTTGAAAACATCGGGAAGCTGCGAATAATGAATATCCGCCTGCCTGCAACAGCAAATATAGTGGCCTTATCAACTTCAATGTCTACAAAAAGCCGGTTTTCAGGTGTACCGGCGGAACCGGCCAGACACAGTGCGGTGGAATATCCGCTTATGGTTAAAATTTCAGGTTCAATTTTAAAAGACGTAAGTGCATCCAGGTAAGTTTTAACTGCGGACTTTTCAACCCCGGCGACAATAAGATCTGTATGGTCGTGATTGCCGGAAATATTTATTGTATGAAAATCGATTATCAAATCCTCAACAGGAAACGGAAGTGTCGGCTCAAGTTCATAGGGGAGAATTTGAATAATTTTTTTCTTATTTGAAAAAGGGACTTTGATGTTTCTATAAGTTACCAGATCTGCCGGAAAGGAAGCAACGCACACGCATCCTGAAGTGTCCATATTTTCGACAATTGTTTCCAGGGCTATGGTCAGGCCGGATTCGCCCTCTTTTTGGTCAGGTATCAAAACAGATTCATGGGCTTCTATCCAGGCTGATTTGGTGCTGCTTTTTATTAAAACCGCAGATACAGCGTAATTCCGTATGTCAAGTCCAAGGATTTTCCGGTTCATGTGATTACCTTTAATAGCTCATAGTTGATAGCTCACAGCTCATAGTTGGTAGTATTGCTGCAAGCGTGTATAAATGGTAAAAAATTCTGTAAGTGCTAACGGAACGCTGAAATTAGAAAATAGAAATTGGAAATTTGGCTTTCATGCTTTGTAACCGTTCACAGTTGTCGGTTCACAGTTCACGATTGTGCCTGGGCATTGCCCGGCGTAGCCAAAGGAGAAGCCTGGGTCATCTCCCCGAATTTCTACTTTCCAATTTCAAGTTTCAAGCATTGAACGGCTACAAAATTCTTTTTTCCCTATGAGCTATCAGCTTTCACCTATGAGCTGTACATGCTTAAAACCCTGCATTTCCATTTTTTATCTTTTTTTTCCTGTTCTCTCTTAACAATAGATATTATCGTTATTTTCATATCATGCAAAGCAGCAGTCGATTCGATGCGAAAAACGTCGCTGGAAGTGGTTATAATATTTGAATCGATTTTTATATCCCCGCATCCGGGTACATTTTTATACCATGTAGGGCTTGAAAGGTCGTGTATATATTCAGTCCCTGAGGTTTCTTTTCGGTATTCGTCAAGCATAGGGGCAAGGTCTTCGTATCCTTCGGGCATAAGCGAAATTAATACCGGAAGCCCGGCGGTATTTATGTTTATCTTTCCTTTAAATGTAAATTTGTTATCTCCGGAGATTTGAATGCCATAAACAGTCATGTACTCTGAAACCCCGGGCGCTTCCTCTGTGCCGTAATAGAATTCGGGCATAATACCTTTCACCAGCAAAAGCTCACTCAAGTCACTGAATAATCCGTTTTTACAAGGGTATCCAGGATCAAGGTCCTGGTAATACCCTGATTCCGCTCCGTTTAACCCTGTGATGGCGTCATCATCGCCGGAATCAAGCCAGTCTTTAACAGAGCATATTATAGCGGTAGGATTACTTTCAGTTTCAAAAAGATCTGATGATATAAAAAGCCGCAGAAACCTGTCCCATAAAATCCTCTGGGATTCATTGAATTTTCTGCTTTCTGGGAATGTCACAAGGGCATTTGCCTGTATCCTGCCAAGCTCATCACTAATTTTAAATGTAACATTTCCTTCATCAAAAGGGATGCTCATGATAATAGAACTGATTTTATCGGGATTCGCCCAGTCTTCCTGTACAGAATCGATTTCTGACTCCATTTTGTCTTTTACAAGCATTGCCATTGCCGCATGTATACCGGATGATGCCATGACCGAAAGGGTAAGCCGGTCCCTGGTTGTTGCAGCAGAGAATACGGATGCACGCACTCTTCTGTTTAATTCCAGTGAAGCGGCAATTAATACCGTGACAACAGAGAGTGTTATAAGAATAGCCATTCCCCTGTTATTTGCAATTGGTCGCCACTGCATTTTAAAGTACCTACTCTATTTTTTCCCTGAATACCGGGAGTATCACCATGGTTTCAAAGGGTACAAAATTTAAGTCGTCACCGATTTCAAGCCTTATCTTAATGGTTCTGGGCGTTGCATAATTGAAATCGACCGAATCGGAATCCCAGATTTCGGACTCGTTTTCTTCCTGGTCATAAAATGTAAAAGTCAACGATTTAATGCCCTCGCACAACACAGGATCACTTTTTTTTTCTTCAAATTCTTCATAGGGATACAGCCTGTCTGAGCGCCGAAGGACGAATCCGTTTTCGTCTGAAGCCTGAACGTAGTAAACAATCCGGGCTATTCCTTCTTTAAAATTTTTTTCAAGGGAAACATGCGCACGGGAAGCAAACTTAAGTCTTGCGAAGCTTTCGCCGCCGGTATCAGCTATATCCCCTTCAATTTTAAAAGAATCCGGGGTATCGTCAGAATCCGGTGGAGTGTATTCCGGGGTCAAAGATATATGCAAAGACTTAAGATCAAAAGCTATACGATTTATACAATTTTTTGCCATTTGATATAATTCAATATCTTTTTCAATATTTCCTGCACTTGATAAAACATAGTTATGTGAACCAAAAACTGTTGTAACAATGATTGCGAAGATAGAGATCGCAATTAATATTTCCAGCATGGTAAAACCGGTTTCCGTATTACCGGAAAAACTTGTACGATTTGAGGCTGTATATATCTTCATCTTTATTAAAGGATATGGTGACTTCAATTTGTCTTAAATCCTTTGCAATTTCTCCAAGGGCTTCGGATTCAACATCTTTGACGGAAAGGCGCCATGCATATCCGAGAAATTCCTTTCCGAAATCTCCGGAATCATCACTTAAATCATCTATTTTTTTGGTTTCAAGCTCTGCCATAATCTTTTGTGCCAGCATGGGCGCGGTTATAAAAAATCTTGAAACGGAATCCATGCTGATTGTTTGGGCGTGCATTCTATAAACACTTACAAGGACAATGGCGATTATAGAGACTGCCACCATGACTTCAAGAAATGTAAATCCGGCGCGGGATCCGTATCTTTTTGTGCAAAATATTTTAAATAAAATATTCACTTTGTAACCGTTAATCTTCAAACCCTACATATTTTTCATACATTTTCACCTTTGGAAGAAAAGGCTCAATAAGAAACGACATCTTTTCATCATCATCTTGAATATGTATTAAAGCCTTGTCCGAATAACCTTTGCCGTAAAAACAGATGTCTGCCTGTCCATAGGATATTATTCCTTTTTCCGGATATTCAACATTTTGCACCTTTAAATCCCCCGGAATTTCGTAACCTTTTTCCTGTGCGTTTTGAAGATCTTCTTCAGACATAGCGCCATCTGACGTCCAAAGCCTGTTTGTGTCCATGTTGACGTGAAGAATGTAAAGCTTCTGGTCACAGGCGGAACGCTCTTTAAGTATTCGTACTTTCCCGATGATCCAACGCGCAGTGCTCTTTTTGCTGTCGGTTATGATTGTACTTTGAAACCGAGGGATAGAGAAAAAAAGCATAATGCTGATAAGAGATATTACAACCATAAGTTCAATTAGGGTGAAACCGCTATTTTGCTCAGATTTCATCATTCTTGTTTTACGCCAAAGGTAAATATAAAATTATTGTACCCGTCCACGCCCATTCGGAACAAAAAGGTTGCATAATCTCCATCCTGTAAGCGTTCACAGGTGCTGCAGATGTGCGTGATCAGGGCGATCAGCTATAGTCTGCTATGCTGGTTGCCATGAGCGGGCGCAGATGCGGTGCCTGTGAACGCTTACAAATTATTCTTCTATTTCCCAGCTATTTATATCCTTATTGAATTCCTCACCTCCGGGCACGCCGTCCGCGCCGTATGCAATAATGTCATAATCTCCGTGAGCTCCCGGAGAAAGGTATACAAATTCGTTTCCCCATGGATCTTTCGGAACCCTTCCTTTTTCAAGATAGCCGCCTTTGCGCCACTTTTTGGGCAAAGTCCCGGTCTGGGGCTGCTCAACAAGTGCCTGCAGCCCCTGCTCGGTAGCCGGGTAGATGCCGTTATCCAGTTTGTAAAGCTTTATGGCCGTTTCCAGGCTTTCCATTTGAACCCTTGCTTTTACCTGTTTCGCTTCATCAGGCCGCCCCATCAGCCTTGGAGCAATAAAACTAACCAGGATTCCCAGGATAACAATGACAACCATTAGCTCAATCAGCGTAAACCCGTGGTTTGATTTTATTTTATGAAAAAGTTTGCCTTTCATTTCATTAATCCCTCCAAATAAGCAAATATCATACCATTTCAATATCTGATTTATAGGATATTATTATTAAAAATGCAAATCAATAAAAATAAGGGTAGGCGTTTTCTTGATTTGACACAAAAGCAACATCCAATTATAATAATTGTTTCAACAATTACAGGATAAAATAAAATTCCTTTACAAACGAATTGATTAATCCTCCGGTGGGAGAGATAATTGATGCTAAAAAGCAGGAGCAAGCCAGATGTATAATAATTTCTTTGGCTTCAAGGAAGGGCCGTTTAAGCTTGTTCCTAACCCCGCCTATTTATTTTTAAGTAAAAGCCATGAAGAGGCCATGGCCCATCTTAACTATGCGATTCACCAGGGGGAAGGTTTTGTAGAACTTACAGGTGAGGTGGGAACGGGAAAGACCACACTTTGCCGGGCGTTTCTTGAAAAAATAGAGAAAAACACGGAAGCAGCTTATATTTTTAACCCGAAACTAGATTCAATGCAGCTTTTAAAGGCTATAAATGACGAATTCGGAATAAGCTCGGATAAAAAGACGATCAAAGACCTTATAGACACCCTGAATAATTTTCTTATGAGAAAAAGGGCTTTGGGGAAAAAAGTCGTTTTGATTATTGATGAAGCTCAAAACCTTTCAAATGAGGTCCTTGAACAGTTGAGGCTTTTATCCAATCTGGAAACAAACTTAAACAAACTTTTACAAATTATCCTGGTAGGTCAACCCGAACTTAAAGACATGCTTGACTCCTATGAACTCAGGCAGCTTGGGCAGAGAATAAGCGTAAGTTCACATCTTATTCCCTTAACTCAAAAAGAGACCAGAGAATATATACAACACCGCATCCATATTGCATCCCAAAATCCAGGAATCAAGTTTACCCAGCTTGCTTTTTATTTTATCTATAAGTTTTCAAGGGGTATTCCCAGATTAATTAATATCGTTTGTAACAGGGCGCTTCTAACAGCCTTTAGTCTTGATCAACACAAAATCACAGCCGGTATTGTAAGGGCCTCAATAGGGGAGCTGGCCGGAAGAGGCTATACTAAGCGTTATATGTTTGTGGAAGGTAGAAATGCAGTAATAATTATTGCTTTATTGTGCATCGCTTTGGTTATTGTTACTTTTTACCGCTCGGGTGTTAACAATAATAAAAAAACTTCTGGAATATCGGAGAGTGAAATAGCAGAAAAATCGAATACAAAACTTCTTAGGAAAAAGGTATCGAGACTTCCGACTCATGTTCAAAAGCTGAACATGAACACGGCGCAGGAGGTATTAGATTCTGATTTTAACCTGGTAAATGATTTAGGAGTTTACCTTAAGGCTTTGAGATATCAAGATTCAAGGCAAACAGCTTTGAAAAGTGCTTTTGCCTTATGGAATGCTAAAACTAAAATCAAGCCGCATTTAGGCGGCATTGACGACGATCAAGCCTTTTTCACGCTTGCAGCTAAGCAAAACGATCTTTTAATTCACCGGATTAAGGGTAACTTAAAGGGAGTGAAAAAGCTGAATCTCCCTGCCATACTTGAGTTTTACATTCCTGCGGTTTCATCTCCCAGATACCTTACACTGGCCAAAATAGAAGGCAGGCAAATTATTTTTAAAGTGAAAAATGATCTTATAGAAGTAAGCCAGGATGAAGTAGAAAAGTACTGGTCCGGCATGGCTTATATCATGTGGAATAATTTTTTTTCTTATGAGGGAACTATTCCTTTAACATCTACAAAGGATTCTATAATTACGTTAAAGATGCATCTTCATGATATTGGGTTTAATAAAATCGAAATAAGCCCGGTTTATGACGGACCGACCAAGGAAGCTGTAAAGAAAATTCAAAAAAAGTATGGTCTGAGTGCTGACGGAATCGTGGGCCCCTTAACCAAGATCGTTCTTTACAATGAAAAGAAGTTATTAAAAATACCGCATATTACGAATTAAAGCTGGGAGGCTGGGAAGATAGGAAGCTGGGAGGCTGGGAAGATAGGAAGCTGGGAGGCCGGGAAGATAGGAAGCTGGGAGGCCGGGTGGTTTATAGTTCCTTAAGAATTATTTTCGTGCTTTCGTGATGGCTTTTTATTTTTTTCTAATTCATCAAATAAGGGAGCTTTAAGATTGAGTTCTATATTAAAGGCATTAAGGAAGCTTGAAAAAGATTCGCCCAGACATGGCGATAGCCAGCCGCATCCTGTAGATGTCAAACAAACAGTTGAAACGGGTGTGAAAGAAAAGCAGAATCTTTATAAGCTCTTTTTTGTCCTCTTTGCTGCTCTTATTCTTGTTTTTGGCAGCTTGTTCATATTGAGCCGGAAGACAGTTCCAAAAGAAAAAAGCACTATGGTTTCATCTGTGCGAAAGCAGGTGACATATAGGAAAAAGGAAGAACCTGTAAGGATAACCTCTGTGCCGGCAGGCCCGGCGAAAAAAAGAAAAGCTGCTTTGTCAAAGCCCCAGGACAGATTAAAGAAAAGAGCGATCCCGCCCGATTCACATCAAAAGGAGCTACTTTCCATAAATAAGACCGATAAAGATACACCGCCATCAATTAAAAACCGGATGCATAAGGTTAAAGGACCGAAACTACCCTTTAAATCAGCCGGCAGCAGCGGGCTGAAACTTCAAGCTATTGCCTGGAATAGTGATCCCAAACAGCGTATTACGGTTGTTAACGGCAGGATTCTCCGTGAAGGGAGCAGTATTGAAGGAGCGCTGGTTATTTATATTGACAAAAATGATGTCTCTTTTCAGAAAGGAGATGAGCAGTGGCGACAGAAATTCGGACTGCAATAGGGAGGAGCAGCCTTTCCGGCTTTAAGGAGTGTCCCTTCGGGACTTAAAGACCGCCCTCTTGGGGCTTGAGGAGCGTCAGCCTGCGGCTGACTTGATGCTTTTTAAAAAATTAGCCTTAAGTGAAACGCTCCTCAAGCGAAGCGATCCTCAAACGAAGTGCTCCTAAAGCGAAGCGCTCACTATATGACAAGCTGGTTCATTTCAAAAATCGGAAGGCATATTGAAAGGACAATAAAACCGACAATAATCCCCATAACCAGGATCATAACAGGCTCAAGCATAGTTGTCATCCGCATGACGGTTGATTCAACTTCATTTTCAAAAACATCCGCCACCTTGTTTAACATGTTTTCCAGGTTGCCGCTTTGCTCTCCAACCTGAATCATCTGAATGGAAAGTTCCGGAAAGATATTTCCCACGGCCAGTGCAGTGGCCAGCGCCTGACCTTTTCCAACTTCCTCGGTTGCGTTTTCAACATTATTAGAAATAAGTATATTTCCTGCAGTATTTTTAGCGATTTCAAGTGCGGGTAGCATGGAAACGCCGTTTTCAAGAAGTGAGCCAAGGGTCCTGGAAAATCTTGCTACTGCAAGTTTTTTTGTTAAAAGGCTCATGCCTGGTAAAAAGAGCAGAATTTTATCAAAGAGGTAACGCCCCTTTTCTGTTTTTTTAACCCTATTAATGGTTATTGGCACAGCTGCAACAAGAATTAAGATGACCCACCAGAATAATCTAAAAAAATTACTTATGGCGATTAAAAAGCGAGTCGGGGCAGGGAGTACCTGGTTCATGTCGGCAAAGATTGAGGTTATGCTGGGAACAATATATACAAGAAGAAAAAATAGAACACCTGATCCGATAAAAAACATTAAAACCGGATATACAAGAGCAGACTTGATTCGATTGGATAAAGCCTGCTGTTTTTCAGTTATATCTGCAAGGCGCTCTAATACAATTTCAAGTGTACCGGAAGTTTCACCTGCCCGCACCATGTTGATATAAAGGGAAGAAAATGTCCCTGGGTAAAGGGACAGGGCGCTGGCGAAAGTGTTCCCTTCCACAATTGAATCTTTTAACCCGGCCAGGATTTTTTTAAACCCGTGAGATTTAGTGTTGGGTATCAGAGCGTCAATTGCGGATACCAATGGGAAACCGGAACCGACCAGGGTTGAAAGTTGCCTGGTCATCATTGAAACTTCAGATGCCTTGACACGTTTAAAGTATCGCCAGACTGGGTAGGACCTGGACTCTTTTTTTGCTGGAGTGTCATCTACCTCTATTACCGAGACAGGAAAGATACCGCCTGAGCGAAGCTTTTGGCGGGCTGAAAGCGCACCGTCCGCGTCAATAATACCGGAAGTATTTTTTCCCTTTGCATCCAGAGCTTTATATTCAAATACAGGCATTTTATCTGTTATCCCGTTGGATGGAAAAGCTTGATTCGTTTACACAGCATATCAGAAAAATATAAAAAATCAAGTTGTTAACCCATCTTTGTAAGTTTTAAGGTAAAAACCGGCTAAAATGCCATTTTTCTACAAATCCCAAAAATATAATAACTGTAAAATTAATTAGTTGCGGAAAATGGGGGTGTAAAAAAGCCAAAGCAGGAACAACTCTTTAAACAAGGGAAACCGACAATAGTAATGGATGCCGGTATTGCTACCGAAGGCAATATTAACTGGCTAAAGAAAGAACAATGCCATTCAAAGATGGGCTAATGAGGTGGTAGGGAATATTAAAGCGAATATATTCGCTCACATTCAAAACGTACCATTGTCAGGTGACCTTACCATGCCGGCGGTGAAAAGGTTATCCTTAGACCAAAATTGAGGTATTAATTACCGACCGGAATCCCGTGCTTCTCGATCTTGCGGTAAATGTTGCGTCGGCTCATGCCAAGCAACCTTGCGGCCTCAGATTTGTTCCCGCCGGTCTGCTCCAGAGTCCGGAGGAGGGCCTCTGCTTCTTCTTCCTCGTTCAGGATGGACGAAATTGGGTGAGTTTCAAAATGGCTGCAGAAGTCTTCGGGTAAATCGTGTGCGGTGATGACATTCCGGCGGCAGCGGATGAAGGCATGTTCTATCAGGTTTTCCAGTTCCCGCACATTTCCGGTCCACGGGTAATTGAGGAACATCTGCTCAACGTCTGAGGATATCCCCTTGATTTCCCTTCCTAACTTGGCATTGAATTTACGGCGGAAATGCTCCACCAGCAATGGGATGTCGTCCCGGCGCTGTCGTAAAGGGGGAATGTCGACCTGTACCACTTTTAGCCGGTAGTAGAGGTCTTCACGGAATTCGCCGGATGCGACCCTCTCGCGCAGATCGCTGTTGGTGGCTGCGACGATACGCACATCGGTTTTTACAGGAGCAGAATCGCCCACCCTCTCAAACATCATGGTTTCAATTACCCGCAACAGACGCAGCTGCATGCGTGGAGATATGTCGCCGATTTCATCCAGGAAAATCGTACCACCATCGGCTCGCTGGAACCGGCCTACCTTATCTTTCAAGGCCCCGGTGAAGGCGCCGGCAACGTGACCGAATAATTCGCTTTCCAGAAGACTCTCTGTCAACGCCGTGCAGTTGACCTTCACCAGCGGACCGTCCCGGCGCTCGCCGCAATAATGGAGCGCGTCCAAAACCAATTCCTTACCGGTGCCGCTCTCACCGATGATCAGAACGGTAGTCTGAACATCCGCCAGGTCCCGGATCAGGGAGCGGACTTTCTCGATGCCGACACTGCGTCCCACGATGTTATCGATGGTCTGGCGTTCACTGAGTCGGCGCTCCAGATTGGTCAGTCTGGTTTCGTCCCGAACCACCATGACTGCTCCCGAGAAATGCTCTCGCGATCCAATAAGCGGGGTGGCAGTGACGCTGACAACCTGCCGCCGACCGCGATCGGTATGGCATTCAACAAAGCGCAGTTCGACCGGCTGCCGGTTTTCAACGGTCTCGCGCAGCGCATTCAGGCAGTTGCCTTCGCAGCGGTCCGGAAGTTCGTCAAGCGGTTTGCCCATGATCGCATCTCTTTGAAAATCGCAGATATTTTCGGCGGCGTCGTTGATTTCGACCACAGACATGTTTTCATCCACCGTGATGATGCCGTCGTTGACGCTGTGGAAGATGGCCTCGAAGTTCAGTTGGCACTGTTTCTTTTCTTCCGCCAGAATCTTGTGCTTTAAGGCGATGCTCACGGCGTGCAAAAGCATTTCCTGGGTGATCGGTTTAATGATGTAATCGAACGCACCAAGGCGCAGCGACTCCGCGGCAGAGTCGATGCTGGGGGCACCGGTGATCATGGTCACCAGTATATCAGGCCGGATCTCTTTAGCAACTTTTAGAAAGTCGTTGCCGTTTTCATTAGGAAGAAAGATATCGGCAAAGACCAGGTCGATGTCTTCTTCTTTGAGCAGTGCTATGCCCTCTCTGCAGCTGGAGGCAGCCGTGACCCGATAGCCTTCATCAGAGAGAAAGCTCTCAAAGGTGTACCGCATGCTTTTTTCGTCGTCGACAATCAGAATGTGTGCTTCCATAAAGGCGTCCTCATTTATTTGCTTCACTGTGAACAGGGAGGTCCACAGTGACCCGGGTGTACCGGCCCTCCTGGCTTTGGATGGTCAGCCGGCCGCCGTGGTCCTCCATAATGCCGTGGCTGATACTCAGCCCCAGGCCCGTCCGATTGCCTTCGGGTTTGCTGGTGAAAAAGGGGTTCATAACCTTGTCGATGATGTTTGACGGAATGCCGGGGCCATGGTCATAAAAGCACACCCGGACAATCCGGTTGCCGTTTGGTTTGATGGTTTCGGCGGATATTTTGAGGATTTTGTCTTCATGCGGTTTCTGATATTTCTGATTCAGAGCATATCGGGCGTTGCTGATGATATTGACGAAGACCTGCTCGATCTCGTGGGCCTGGGCGAAGATGTCTGGGAGATCGTCCGGAATATCGGTTTTGAGATGGATGTTATCCTTGCGCAGCTGTGCCGCAATAAGAGCCTCAGAATCATTGAGGATTTTGTTGACGGAAACAAGGCGCCTGGCTTCGCGCTTTTGGCGGGCAAAAAACAGCAAGCCCTCGACAATTCGTGCGATGCGGTGGCCCTCCTCGATCATGCGCCCGGCGATATCGTGCACGATACTGCCTTCCTCACTCTTGTTGATCTGGATCTGGGCGTAATTGATGATACCGTTGATCGGGTTGTTAATTTCATGTGCCACACCAGCCGCCATTTCTCCCAGGGCGATCATCTGTTCGGCATGCATGATGGCAGCCGTTGACGCTTTCTTCTCAGTCACATCCCGCATAAGTAAAACCACCTTCTGCTTATTGTCGATATCCGTGATCGGTGTGTAAACCTTTTCAAAACTTTTCTCCTCCAATGATTCGAAGTCGGCATGCTGATTTTTCCCTGTCCTGATCGCCGTCTGCATCAGGCAGGGTTCACAGGGAGCAGCCCTGTCGTGAAAAGCTGCATAGCAGAGTTTTTCTTCGCAATTCCCGAAATAGTTCATGAAGGTGGTATTCTGGTATTCCATCATGAAATCTTCGTTGACGATACATACCCCTTCGACAAAATGGGCAAGGATGCGTTTCAGTTTATCGCGCTCGGCTTCAATGGCACTCTGGGCGCGTTTGAGCTCGCTAATATCGCTGAAAGACTCGACGATTCCCACGATGTTGCCGTCCGAGCCTATAAACGGAGTGGCGGTGAGAATACAGGGAATGGTTTTTCCATCCGGCTGATGCTTGTCCATATAGCATTCCACCGCTTCCTTGCCGTTGAGAATCCTGGTCAGCGGGCATTCCTCGGTGAAACACGTCGGTCCGGAAAAAACTTCATGGCATTTTTTTTCAACCGCATCTCCTTCCGTCACACCGGTCAGTTTCTCAAACGTCTTATTTATTTTTAGAACATTGAAGTCCCTGTCCACCAGCCGCATGGCCACCGAAGCGGTTTGAAAAATCTGATCCAGCTCGGCATGCGCCTGCTGCAGGTCGTGCTCCATTTTTTTTCGGTCCGAGAGGTCGAAAAAGGCCTCCAGCAGGTGATCTCTTCCGTTGAACTTCACGCGAGTAACGCTTTTTAATATCGGAAGACGTAATCCGCCGGGGGTCAGTAAAACGCGCTCGGAAAGGTCCATGGTTTTCCCGGCGTCCAGGATGGGACAGCTGCCTTTTTCAGCCGGGCAAAGATACTTGTGGCAAACCTGGCCCTCAACAGCACCCTTTGAGGAATCCAACAGCTTCAGGGCATTGGTGTTGGCCCAGCTGACTTTGCGGCTGGCTGCATCCACCAGCATGATTCCGGCCGGATTGTTTTCGAGGATCAGGGAAAGCTCTTTCTCCCGTTCCGCCAGAGCAGCCTCCATGCGCCGACGCCTGTTGGTGCTGCGCTGCACGAAAACGCTAAAAGCAATGAGCAGGCCCGCAACGAGCAGACGTTTCCAGATTTCATGGGCGTCTTTTGACAGGATCTGGGCGGTCAACGGGCCCTCTTTAAACACAACTACATGAATTATGGATTCCAAAAACCAGAAAAGCAAACCAAGCCCGATACCTATCCAGACAAACCTGTAATCCGATATTACCGCCTTTAGCGATTGAGCCTTTGACATGGACATTGATTCCTGATTGAATTTGCTCCCTCGAAGTTTACCAGGGGCTCGCGTAAAAATAACTTCACAGGTCCGTTCACCTGTAAGTGAATATTATAATGCAAGAATCATGCAAAAGCGGCAGGCTTGATAAAGGTCTTTTAATTTGTTGTAATTGCGATAAGATACCCTCAATGTGACCAAAGCCGTCCCGGGAATGCGACCAAAGCCGTCATGGGTATTGAGAAATGATTTACCCAATTATTCGGTAATTAATTTCACATCAGGTGGATAGGCTTGAAGGTCAGGTGGATAGGCTTGAAGGTTGAAGGTTGAAGGTTGAAGGCTGAAGACTGTTAGGGAAAAGCGCATTTTGAAGCCATGTTTGGTGCAGGAATCAGACATTTGTGCCAAAGTGCGGCAATTGTGCTCTTCTTACCCCTTCAGCCTTCAGCCTAAACAGCTTCAGCCTGACTTCCGCTATGATAACAGGTTAGGCAGGGGGAGAGGAGAGGATGCCGCATTCTCCCCCTGCCCGGGTTCGGGGTTTATGGTTTCTTCATTCGAGATTCGTTCCCATACAGTCCTGATCAACCCCGTCTTCGCAGATTTCATCAGCGTTGTGATTTAGGGACGCTTCGGCATCCCCAGTTCCTCTCCTCTTTTCTCGATATTATGAGCGCTGGCCATGGCCGGCGCTCATAATTGTTTAAGGGTTATGGTAAGGGTGTTTCAGTCGCTACATTACAGGGGAACTCGCTGGGCATTATCCGGCGGAACATAATGTCGCTGCCCTCTTCGCCCTCGTCCAGCCAGCAGCTGTAGAACCGCGAGCCGTCCGGGGTCATGCGAATCTGTACTTCGCCCTGCTCCTGATCACCCTTGGCGAGCCAAGCCCAGCCGGTTACTTCGTCACCAGTCGATACATCTGGATTGGTGGGGTTACCCATTACGTTCCAAATGCGTTCGTGGTAGGTCTGGCCATAGTCCTGGGTGAAGCTGTAGTAGAGGTCCATGGGAGCGCCATCTTCCTGCGTCATCTCGCCGGTAATGGGATCCCACATCTTCTTCGGGTTGCTGGCAGTGCCGTAGGCCACGTAGTAGACCGCCTTGTCTTGCGTGTCCTCGGGGCGGGTACTCCCCTTTATCGTGCCGGGAGTGGCCACGATGCGGGGCTCGATTACGCTGGACTTGGAGTTCGGCAACTGCGACAGGTTGCGCATCGACTCGAATTCGCCGGCGTTGAAGGTGTTGATTTCCTCCACCTTGGTGCCGGCACTCTGGGTCCCGCTGGGGTAGGTCCAGGTATAACTGTGCGTCACACCGGAACCAGCCGGGTCGGTAGTCCAGGTCTGGCCGCCGTCGAAGGTCCGGCGAATGTAGAAGTCGTACTTGTCGTTCCCGTTGCGGGCCGCGGCCCAGTTCGCGGTGTAGGCAAGCCCCACGCAGGCATAATCGCCGCGGATCTGGCCACGATGGGAGCGGGAGTCGTCGTAGGGGTTGATGTAGGACAGGTCAGCCAGGTTGGCCGGCGTCTGCGCCCACTCCACGACCTTGACCGCCCCGTAGGGATCGTCCTGTTCGGGATCCCCCGCGCTTTCAGTGGTCACTGTGGGTGTAACGGAACTGATGTTCTGAGCGCCATCGACGCAGACATCACATCCGTTATCCGCAGTCACCCATTCATCGCACACCAGGTTCTCGACCCGGTAGGGGTTGTGAACCGTCCAATCCCAAGTGGTGCCTGTCTCCGTCCCATCATCGACTGTAAGCGGAACCACGAACCTCCGCAAGAAGATATCCGAAGGACGGCCTGAGCCTTCCCTGCCTTCCTTGTAGACCATCAGCATCGCGGTTTTATGCATGCTGGCCTTGATGGCGCCGCCACCCTGGAGGATGAAACGAGCCCGGCGTGCGTTCTCGTAGGCCAGGATCGGGTTGCCCTGCCAGTCGAGAACATTGGCTCCACCTTCGGACTCCGTGATGTAAAGCGGGTTGTACTCTTCATCCCTCTCCGGCAGGTTGACGATGGTACCGCCACTCACCAGGTCGGGATTCTTGAAATCGAAGCTGTGGTAGATGACGTTCTTGCCCTGTTCGGGAAGGTACGCTTCGGAAGGAATGGTACCTGCCTCCGGCGGACCGTTTCCGGCGCCCTTGGTCTCTTCGTAGTTGATGATGGCCCAGGCGCTCATAACAGGAGAACCATCGGATTTGTCCTCACCAGTGTCATAGGGCTGGAGGAAGAGATTGGCCCGGGAGGCCCCGGTGTCACCGTCCAGCAGGCGGTTGTCGTCCGTGTAGGCCACGGTCTTCGGATCGCCCTGGTAGTTGATGTAATCGTACCAACCGTCGATCAACCCAGGGATTGTGTACGCGTACCGGTGCGTGCCGTCGCCTATTTCGGAGAGAGCATCCTCATTCGGCACCGGGATGTAGTTGCCGTTCGCGTCCAGAGCGGGCGCGCCGTTGCCGTCCAGCTCCACCAGAATGTTGTTGGTGTTAATCACGTCGTTGTCCGACAGACGAATCGGCAGCGCCATGGGCACCAGGGCCTTGGGCCGGCCGATAACGTCCAGTTCGTGCTCGGGGTCGCCGCCGGCCACGAAGTTCAGATCGACCTTAGCGAAATCACCCCAGGTGATGTGGCTGTACCAGATGTCGGTCTTGTGGTTGGTGGTGGCGCCGCTCCAGCCGTGGCCGGGGCCGGCGAACTTGCCCGGCCTTACGCCTTCGGGGTCTTCCTGCCAGACCAGGGCGAAGCCCGCTCCGGAGGCGCCGCCCATGAAGATCTGCAGGGCGTCGCGCCGCCCGCTGGTCAAGCGCTCGGGCTTGAACCAGACGATGTCACCTACAAACGCGCCCAATCCGTTGGCCACGTCAGTTCCGGTGGCGATCACGCCGCGACAGATCCATACCGAGCTGAAGGGCAACTCGCCCACCTCGGGGAAGCCCATATCGGTGTAGTCAAAGGAACGCTGCGGACCGCCCACGCCCCAGATGTCATCGGTGTAGTAGGGGTCATCGTAGGCGTAGTCGTCATCGGTTTTGATCGAGTAGCGCGGCTTGCCGCCCTTGCAGAACTTACTGCTCCAGGCGACCAGGATTTTGTTGCCCCTGAACTGGACGACCGGTTTCTTGACCGTGCCGTAGAAGAGCTCGCCGTTAGCCAGGGTGAAAGAGGAACGGTCACCCGACCGGGAAATATTCTTCCGCTTCCAGGTATTGCCGTCATCGCGGGAAATCGCAGCCCAGGTGTCGTGTGCGCTGGTCACCGGATCTGCATCGGTAAAGGTGACGATGATCGGTTTGGCCTCTGTGGCCGTGCGGATGAGGTTGCCGTCTTCGTCGAAGTACTCGATTTCCAGGGCCTCAGTCTCTGACGTCGCGTTGGCCGGAAGGGCCGGGAACCACATGGTCGAGGTAGCCAGCTTGGCCTTCGAACTGTCCTGATCCGGCGTCCGCGATATTCTCTTGCGGAACATTTCGTTGTTCAGCGTTTCATCCAGGTGGGCCTTGGCATCCTCGGCAGAGACTGCCACCAGGGATATGTCTTTGAGTAATGCGCACGCCTTGGTTCCCTGAATCACGGATTCGATCTGTACATCATCAGAGAAGTCAAGGGAGGTCGAACCGAGGGTCTGCTCAAGGCAGACCGCCACCTCTGCGGTGATGAGGATGCCCTCCTTGGGACTGGCATCCGCATCCAGGCTTTGCAGGAGCCGCGCCATGTTGATCACCATGGGGTCATCCGTGTCTGCGTTCTCATAGATATCCAGCGGAGAGATCTTGTGGTCAGCAAGGGTGTTCCCCAGGTTCACCGAGCCGATTGCCAACTCGACACGCTCTCCGGGAAAATAGTCAAAACCGCCGGATGCATCCGTCACGCCGGAGCCTGTGGGTGTGCTAAAGCTGACACCTTCTACAGGAGAGTCGATTAAATGACCCCGTTTGGGGTGGGCCATTTCGTATGTGAACCACCATCCCCATTGAGACCCTTCGAACTCTTCCCCTTCCTCCTCCGAGATATAGGCGCCCTGTTCCGGGCCATAGGCCCACGCGCCCTCTTCGTCGGTTACTTGCCCATACGTATTAAGCTTGACCAGGTCGACATGCACGGCAATGTTCTGGATTCGATCAAGCTCCCAGGGGGCGCCCCAGTAAAAGCCCATATCATCCGCGAGATGCACCACGGTTGTGTGCTTTTGAACAGGGTTGGAGTACTCCGCTTTGTACGGGAATTTTCCCGGTATTGGATTGCCCTCTGCCGTCGGCATATCTCCTGTGCCGGCGAAAATATGTACCTCGCTAATCAACCAGTCTCCTAAGGGTTCGATCTGGATTTGCAGATTATCTCTCGAGTTCCAGACGCTTACCGTTCCCGCATCAATGATTTGACCGGCAATGAGGGGCGTTTCATACAAGCCGGGACCGCCATTGGCAGCGTAGGTTGCGCCTGCTGCCAGCAAAATTGCCAGAATGGCGAAGATAAAAATTCGTGTAGTTTTCATGTTCATTTCCTCCTTTTCCCTTTTTAATCGTTACTCTCTTTGGGAATTGTTCCTCCCAGCCCTTTGTCCATCAAATGCAGGTAGATATCGCATTTTGTGTAGTTTAAGATGCAGAATCGAACGGCTAACGAAATCGCCTGGCTGCTTAAATTCATACAGTAGCAGTCGGGTTCCGGGTTTTTAAGAACAGGACACAAGCGGTGATCCCCGTTCATTTTATCAGGCGTCAATTCGGAAAATGTGTCCATGCAAATACATATCATTTAGAAGTAGGTTGAAACGGTTTGATCATTGGTGTCGGGCGATTTTCAACCGGACCGCATCAAAGGTTATGTCTATAAAGGGTCATATCAAAAACCGTGCCATGGCAGATTCAGGAGAAAGTTTTGGCGGGCCTGATAATTACTTTCTATAATTTCAGTAAGTTTTAATTTTATTCTGAATGGGGCGGCTTTGCCGGACGAGTCGAAGAAGGTAATTGGATATGTGCCATGGCACACTTTAAAGTGGCACACTGTATGTGCCATGGCACACCTTGTCTGTGAACGGTGTGTTATGAGAATTACTATAACTTCACAGATAAGAAGATCGGTTGTTTCTATTCCTTCAAATATAGCTAAAGGATATGGAAGAAAGACAACCTTGGATTATATTAGGATGCTTTACATATCTTATGGCTTATGTTTGCGAATTGGAAACTTGAGATATTATTAGTAGGGGATTTGGATTTAATTGAAAAAGGTGAATTGAGCATACTAAACAAAGACATAGCGGAAACCGAAAGAATTTTAAAAACAATGATAAAGTCTTTAGAAAACAAACCCCTGGCCCAGACCGATCACCCTTACTATATTGTCAATAAATGAATATCATTATGAAGCTTAGCCTATACTTTAAGTAATCACCGAGTCGCGACA
>DAOWEJ010000074.1 GCA_030638575.1 Deltaproteobacteria bacterium
TCATATCAATACCATCCGCAAGGCAGGGATCAACCCGGTTGTGTGTATAAATCGTTTTTACACAGATACGGACGCAGAATGTGCCGTTGTACGAAAAGCTGCTGAAGCAGCAGGCGCTCGCTGTGCCGAGTCCAAGCACTGGGAGCTTGGTGGTGACGGTGCTCTCGAATTTGCGGATGCAGTCATCGATGCATGTAACGAGGAAAATGAATTCAAATTCCTGTATCCCATTGAAATGAAACTGCGGGATCGCGTTGAAATGATTGCCAAGGAAGTCTATGGTGCCGATGGCGTTTCATGGAGTGCAGCGGCCGAAGCAAAGGCCAAGATGCTTGAGGGTGACCCCAAATATGATGATTTTGCTACCATGATGGTGAAGACTCATCTAAGCCTCACCCACGATCCTGTCTTAAAGGGTGTACCCAAGGGCTGGACTCTGCCCATCCAGGACGTGTTGATCTATTCAGGTGCAAAATTCCTGTGCCCCTGCGCCGGAACCATCAGCCTGATGCCTGGTACCAGTTCAAATCCGGCTTTTAGAAGAATTGATGTGGATGTGGAAAACGGTAAGGTTACAGGACTGTTCTAACAGCGTAATAAATACTGCTCTATAAAAAAAGGCCCGGGTATTTATACCGGGCCTTTTTTGTAATTTCAGATATTCTTTCCGTTGATTAGAATAATGATTTGATTATTATCATTAATGGTTAGCTCGACATGATCATCGCAATGACCTGCAAGTTCGGGATAGGTGCTCCTTAACTTACCGAAATCAAGGGTTTGCAGGGCGTGTTGCAGGATTTCTATCTGTTTTTCAATCTGATCCTTATCGTCTGCTTTGAAATATTTTAAAACAGACTGATTATATAGCCTTTTTGTTTCCGTTTCAATACAATGGCGGGTGAGGTTTAATTTGATTTTCATTTTCCCAGCCAATATTTCAGTTATCTATGAACCTAAAATGGAAAAAGGTAAGCAAAAAGCCTTAAGTATGCCGCAAAGATCCACAGAAAATGCATGGCACAAACAGATAAATTTGAATTTTTCTGAACCTATCTAATAGAAGCGCTAAAAATCTCCCAGAGGCCGTGTAAAGGTATATTTTGCAGGTTTTACAACCAGGCTTCTTGCTGCGGCCTTAACATTTCCACCCAGAGCAGAAAAGGGAAGAGATATAACAAACAGGGCTGAGCCGGCAACCAACCCAATTATTCCAACAGGTCTGAGCAAAATAAAATCAGCGAACATGGCACCCGCACTCGGATCTTTTTTTTCAAAATCAACACTTGCTATGGCTGAAGATCCGAACGTTGCAAATAAGAGAGCTGCAATCAGAAAAAGAATAATAGATTGTTTTGCGATTTTATGCATATAATCCTCCTTATAATAAATCATATTGGAACGAGACCTTTGCAAAACGTCCCTTTTTGTCCAATCTCTTTGTCAGGCTCAGATTTTGGCACTTTAGTGAAGCTTTAGCGCTATCCTCGAAATACTAAATGTATTCCTGTGGTTAAAATTTTCGCCTTCCTTGACCTTGAACAAAAATGAACATTTTTCAAAGGTCTCGTAACTTTGCTGTGGTCGATCCGTAGTTGCCTGGCAATAATTATTAGTATTAACAGGAAATATATTTGTTATAAGGTAAAAAAAGGCGGCTTATGTGTCAAGGAAAAAGCGTTTTCAGCAAAAATCTTCATCTGTTTTGCCGACAAATCGAAATAGCCCAATTCGGGTGAGCCTGCCGAAAACAACCGAATTTCAAAAAGCTAATAACTCAATGACAGACAATTTAACATATATAAATGTAGCCATAGCCCTTCCTGTGTATAATACTTATACGTACGCAGTCCCTGAATCTCTTTCTCTTTTTGCCGTAACAGGGAAAAGGGTTCTCGTTCCATTCAGGAAGCGGAGAGTTACTGGATATATCTTGAATAAAAGTGAGAAAATAGACCGGAAGGAAATAAAACTTATCCTGGATGTACTTGATGATGAACCTCTTTTTTCTTCTTCCATGATACCTTTTTTCATGTGGATTGCAGACTATTATATACATCCTGTTGGAGAAGTCATAAAGTGCGCCCTTCCGGGTGGTTTGAACATTTACGATTATATCACGATTTCCATTTCAAAGAAAGGAGAGAAAGCTCTTGAGAAAAATTTAACCGCGGCAGCGGAAAAAGAGATTTTAAGTCTTCTTAAAGAAGGAGCTTTTCGCCAGAAAGATCTTGGCAGAAAATTAAAGAAGGATGTCCCCAGCGCATTGGTTTATTCAATGAAGGGTCGCGGACTGGTTGAAAGAAAAAGGGTGTTAAGGGGCGGCGGAACAAAGCCGTTGATGGAACGGTATGTATCATTAAAAAGTTCGGCTTCCTCCTTTAAAAAGCTGTCAGTGCCTAAAAAAAAAATAATAGATATATTAAATTCCGAAGGCGAAATTTCTGTAAAAAATTTGAAAGCTTTGGTCCCAACAGCTCCGAGACTGATTAAGGCTTTAGAGCAGGGGGGATACATATCAATTTTTCATAAAAGGGCATACAGGGATCCCTTTGGTGATGCTATAGAGGCGGACGATGACCTACTGCTGACCAACGAGCAGAAAAGTGCAGTTTCTGCGGTTGCAAGTTGCCTAGGGAAAGGATATGCAACATATCTTTTAGCAGGTGTCACCGGAAGCGGGAAGACGGAAGTTTATATGCAGCTTGCTGCAAAAGCCATAAAGTGCGGCTACTCTGTTTTAATTTTGATCCCGGAAATTGCCCTTATATCACAGATGGAAAGAAGGTTTAGAGCGCGATTCGGAGAACGCGTTGCTATTCTTCACAGCGGGCTTTCGGCTGGTGAGCGATATGATCAATGGATGCGCATCGCCCGTAAAGAGGTGAAAATTGCCATTGGTGCGAGATCAGCTATTTTTTCACCATTTTCCGATGTCGGTCTTATTATCGTGGACGAGGAGCACGATACGTCTTACAAGCAGGAGGGAAGCCTTCGGTACAATGCAAGGGATCTTGCTGTTGTCAGGGCAAAGCTTGGGGGTTCAATTGCACTGCTGGGGTCAGCCACCCCTTCCATACAGTCGTATTATAATGTAAAGACAAAAAAATTCATTGAGTTGAACCTGAAAAACCGGGTTGAAAAACGGCCGCTTCCGGAGATTAAAATTGTTGATCTGCGAGAGAGCAGAGATAAACGAGGCATAAGACGTTTTATTACACCGCAGCTTTATGAGGGGATGAGTCAGGCCCTTAATCACGGTGAGCAGGTTCTTCTTTTTTTGAACCGTCGGGGATTTGCAAGTTTTCCAGTCTGCGGAACATGTGGTGAAGCGGTAAGATGTAAAAACTGTGATATTTCCCTTACCCTGCACCAGAGGTCGAACGCGTACAAGTGCCATTACTGTGGTTTTACAATGGCCTCCGCTTCTAATTGCCGGACATGCGGCTCTTCAAACATTAAACATTTAGGGTTTGGAACAGAAAAGGTCGAGGCCGCTGTTGCAGACCTTTTCCCTGATGCCAGGGTAAAAAGAATGGATCGCGATACAACGATCCGAAAAGGTTCGATAGTAAAATTGCTGAAAGATCTGAGGAAGGGAAATACAGATATGCTTGTGGGAACACAGATGGTGACAAAGGGTCATGATTTTCCCAATATTACACTAGTCGGAATAATCTGTGCGGATCTTTCTCTGAACTTTCCTGACTTTAGAGCCGGGGAACGTACTTTCCAGCTTTTAGCACAGGTAGCAGGGAGAGCTGGCAGGGGAGATATCCCGGGCAGGGTGATTTTGCAGACTTATAATCCGGGTCATTTCAGCATAATCGCTGCAAAGGATCAGGACTTTAAAACATTTTATAAAAATGAAATCGGTTTTAGAAAAGCTTTGAATTATCCGCCATTTTCAAGGATGGTCCAGATTAAAATTTCAGGAAAAAGCAAAGAAAAGACAAAGCGATATGCCGAGACCCTGGGCGATCTTTGTAAAAGCGTGCAAAAAAGCGACATATCTTTTTCTAAGTTTTTGGAAATATTAGGCCCCATAGAAGCGTCCCTTCCAAGAATAGCCGGAAAATACAGGTGGCAGATTCTTTTAAAGGGAATGAGTGTAAAACCGCTTCACCAGTTCGTCCGACGGATTTTGTTTGAAAAAAAAACAAACTTTAATGACCGTTATGTTAAGGTTGTTGTAGATGTTGATCCATTCTTTATGATGTAAATGGGGAGTTAGCGTTAATTAATCCGAACGAGCTAAAACTATAATTTTTTTAGTCTATTGATCTTCAGTTTGTCCGGAAATTCGAAATCCGAAATCCGAAACTCGAAACAAATCCTAAATCCGAATGTTAACAATGACCAAAAACAAAATCGGTATTATGCTTCATTCCAATCGTAATCCTGTTTTGGTCATTAGAATTTGTTTCGGATTTCGATATTCGAATTTCGAATTTAATTACTTTAAAAATTCTTCTATTTGACAAGGTTATGCTTTAATTTGATAATACTATCAGGGAGGAAAATGTGCAAATAGCAGTAATGAGTGACAGCCATGATAATATATGGAATATGCAAAAGGCTCTGGGGATCATCAAAAATAAAAAGGCTGAGATGATAATTCATTGCGGTGATTTTATTGCCCCATTTATGCTCAAAGAGTTGGAAAAAGCGGGTATTCCTGTTCACGGAGTTTTCGGAAATAATGATGGAGATCAGCACCTTTTAACAAAATTTTCTTTAACCGTCTTTTCTAACATTAACCTTCATGGAATTGTAGGCCAGGTTGATATTGACGGGTTTAACATCGGATTTACTCATCAGGGCATGGTTGCAGAAGGCCTTGCTGCAGGCGGCAATTATAAAATGGTATGTTTCGGCCATTCCCATGAGTATTTGCTCAAGAATATTGGCCAGTGCATCCTTTTAAATCCGGGTGAGGTCATGGGCAAAGATGGCAGGCCGGGGTTTTGCTTTGCCGACACGAAGACGGCAGAGGTAGAAAGAGTGGAATTGAACCCATAGAAAAGCCATATTTGCCTTTATTTATTATTTTCGGTTGACGTTTGAAGATTTAAAGATTAAAATCTTATTATAACAACCACTTAACAATAATATGCTGAGTTTTTATTTAGTCTCCCATTTTAATGGAGACGGGTCAGGAGTTTTTTTTATGAAACAAAAGATTTTTTTTGTCGGCGTTTTTGCTTTTAGCTTTTGCTTTTTTATAACGGTTTCTTTAGGACTGGATGGTAGTAAGACCTACGGTAAATCCGAGGAAAACCGGGCGGTTGAAAAACAGGAAAAAACCGTAAAGGTATCTAAGGGGGTACCCTCTGTCTTTTTCCCATCAAACAGGTATAAGTTTAACCCGGTAGCAGAGGGTACTGTTGTAAGGCATGATTTTGTTGTTCAAAACAAAGGAGACGGAACTTTACATATAAATAAAGTAAAAACCGGGTGAGGGTGTTCTACTGTCTCTTACCCGAGACAAATTCCTGCCGGCGGCAAGGGAAAGATTGCTATTAAGGTAAATACATACGGTTACGGCGGAAGAATGCTTAGTAAAAGCATTTCCGTTTACACAAATGATAAAAGAAAACCGATTTTTAGCCTGATAATCAGCGGCAAAGTTGATAAATTTTTCATGCTCTCACCGAGTTTGTTGAGGCTTACGGGTCCTGTAGGGGAAAAAATAAAGAGCTCTTTAACTATAGTACCGGAAGAAAAGTATCCGTTCAAAATAGTTAAAGCCTCGGTAAAAATCGGAAAAAACATACGCTTTAAGCTGAAAAAAGTGAAAAGATCGGAAAAAAAGGTGTATTTATTGACTGTTGAGAACCTGAGAAAAGAAACAGGACGATATTATGACACGATTTTTTTGAAAACAGACAAAAAGCCTTTGCCGGATATAAGAATTCATATACATGGAAATATCACCAACAACATGAAAAAAACTAATAAATAATTTAAAATGAAAGATATCAAAGTTGTTGCATTTGACTGTGACGGTGTCCTTTTTGATACAAAAAAGGCAAACATGGCTTATTATAACCAAGTTCTCAACCATTTCGATCTGCCGGCCATGACCGGGGAGCAATTTAATTACATCCATATGCACACTGTAGACGAGTCCCTTGCCTATCTGTTTAAAGACAAAGCCATACTTGAAGCTGCTCAGACCTATAGAAAGAACATGAACTACCTGCCGTTTCTCAAGCATATGGAAATGGAACCCCATCTTAAAACTTTGCTTGAAAAGTTAAGACCTATATTTAAAACAGCCATTGCTACAAACCGCACAGATACAATGGCCCGGGTACTTACCGAGCATGACCTTGCCGGGTATTTTGATCTGGTTGTTACAGCCTCTGATGTTAAGAACCCCAAACCGCATCCGGAACCACTGGTTAACATACTGAAGTATTTCAGGTTAAAACCACGCCAGATGATTTACATAGGGGATTCAAAACTGGACGAATCAGCTGCACAGGCGGCAGGAGTACCTTTGGTTGCATACAAGAACAGCGCCCTTCACGCAGACTTTTATATAGAAAGCTTAAAGGAGCTTGAAGATATTCTTTTTTCATAAACCTGGTTTCATAACCTCTTTTCCGCTGTTTGTGACTTTTGTTAAGAGCCTGGGGGACAGATTTTGCGACGTTTTTATTTTATTTTTCTTTTTGAGCTGACTTTTATGGCGTTTTTGCTTTCCAGCGCATGGTCAGCGCCGTATGTCCGCTCTGTCCCAGCTCAAGGGTATGGGGCAGAGAATGTTGAAGGGCAGGGTGTTTCATATGATGCAGAACAGCTAAGCCTCGATAAAGTCCTTATCACTAACCATGTTTATAACAATATCTTCGAACCATATCTGGACCCGGTATCCCCTGTATTTATAACTTCCGATGCTGTTTTGAGCGCTTTTCATGTATTGTTTAAGGAATCGGTTGCGGCTATGGAGGAGGCGAATGCTCAAAAAGCCATAGATATTCTCAAACTGATCTGGTCAAAGATAGCACCCAAAGAAAAGAGCGCTAAAGGAAACCTTGAGAATCAAAAGATTTCCGAAAGCAGTCAAGAAAAGTTAAGTGTAGAGGATTACACACAAAGTGTCACCGAACTGCGGAATGCCGCCGGGAGGCGGGCACAGATTGTAATAGCAGTGGCGATTAAACTCCTTGAAGATAACAGCATAAATCTTGATGAGCAGCTAAACAAAATTGTCGAAAATGAAGTAAGTAAAATAGTTTCAGGAGAAGGCATTGAAATGCCAGAATGGACAGGCGTTTCGGATTCAGAATTTATGACTCTTGATTATTCACGTTACAAACCTCGTGGGCTTTATACACAATCAGAACTGCTCAAGCGCTATTTTATGGTATTGAGCTGGCTTCGGTCGATTCCTTTTAGGGTGGATAATGATGTAGAGTTTCTTTCCATCCTTTTGCTTGGTAAGACCTTGAATGCCTCATACATGGAAGATTATTCAAAGCAAAGGGAGATTGAGAAGTTTTTTAGATATTACAGGGATCTCACAGGGCAGCAAAGTGACCGGGACCTTTTGTTTGCCGCTCAGATTGTTAGGGATCGGCCGAATGATCTGGAGACAGTGCGTGAATATCTTGTTAAACGTATTGAGGATTCAAAGGAAGGGCTAAAGGAAAATGGACGGTTTGTAATTGTACCGGACGATTCGGCGGTAACTACTTTAGGAAATTTTAAGATTATTTCTGAACATCGTATGCCGGATACTTATTTATTTCAGCGAACAACAGGTTTTGAGGAGAGTTTCCATAGCCGGCCCAGCGGGCTGGAAATCTGTGCGGTTATAGGTTCGGACTTCGCCTTAGAGCAACTTGTAATAGGTGCTACACAAGACCAAAAAGATTTGCTCTATAAAACAATAGATAATTTTAAACCGGTTTTTAAATCTGAAAGTCTCTACAAACGGTATTTAAACTGCCTTGCGGAGCTTGTTGATGATACCGAACACGATGCCCCAGGCTTTATGTCAGGCAAGGCCTGGAAGATAAAAAGCTGTAACACAGTTCTTTCAGGATTGTCTCAGTTCAGAAGTACCTGGGAGTTGCCGGCAAGGTATAATACTCTTTTAACAAGTGGGTCGCTAAGCGATTTTCCAATCGGTTTTGTTGAACCGGAACCGGAGTTTTTTGGACGGCTTGGCAGACTCGTAGAAGATATAAAAGATCTCCTTGAGCGTTCCGGCGCCTTTGTGCCGCCCAGGGATATTATTACAAAAGACCTGCGTGTATTTGCCGGGCTTATAAGGGAGAATAAATATCCTAAGCCTGAAGAAGTATCAGAGAACCCTTCAGAAGAAGAGGTATCCGCCATTGACAGATCGATTATGAGCATTGCGGCCCTGGGAAATATTATTTATAGCAGAGAGGATTTTATAAGCCGGAGGGAAGTAATTTTAGAAAAGATTTTGTCACTTGCAAATGATATTGAAAAGGGCAAGTACGATGATGACCCGAATTATCAGGCCTTTGTACTGGAAACCAATATCGATACAAAGCAGCTATGGATGTCACTGTGCAGCATATGCAAACGTCTGGAAGTACTTGCTCATAAGCAGCTTCGTGGTGTAGATTTCAGCAAGGAGGAGAAGTACTTCCTGATCGATTTTGGTGAAAAATTGATAAGTATGATGCTTTGCGACAGATACAGCTATCCATGCTCAGTCCTTACAGCACCAGGCATTACCAGGGTCTATTCAAATCCGGATAGGGGCGGTTACCTCCATGTCGGTATCGGCAGGCCACGGCTTATGTATGTTCTTTATCCATACAAAGGTAAGGAAGTACTATGCCTCGGAGCGGTGTCCCTCTACTACGAATTTGTTACACCAGAGCTCCTTACTAATGACCAGTGGAAAGAGCGTCTTGAAAGTAATAACCAACCTGAAAATCCGGTATGGCTAAAGCCTATTATAACTCCTTAGAACCGGTTTCATAACCCCATCTAATGCATACTGCGTTGCGAGCCGATTCAAAATGCTTACATACTACCGTGTATGCTCCGCTTTTTAATCGGCTTGCGTTTTGCTCTCAAGCATTATCTGAGGCTCTTAAACCGGTTCTATTTTTCATTGATTGCCAAACCCGTTTTGTCCGCCGCAGTCCGGGCACTCCCATGTTATCCCGTTACAGGACATCCCCCAGACATTTTCATACATACAAGCCTGGCAGATAGAAAAGCCACATCTGCATGTCCAGCAGAAAGGCATTTTTTCCTTGCAGCAGTGACAGATATTTTTTCTGAACTTTCTGCGTCTTTCCCTGTATTTTGTTTTAGCTGTAGAATCCGACATGATTTTTTATAAAGTTAAGATCAGGACGTTCACCCTGAGGCTATTCATGGCTGTTATTGACATATTTACATAGGATAGGGTATCAAAACAAACGGATTTTCTCAAGAGATTGAATGATTGCAACATAAAAGGAATTTTAATGGAAAAAAACAAGACAATATATCTGATAGATGGAAGCGCTTACATTTACCGGGCCTATCACGCTATCCGGGGTCTTTCAAATTCAAAGGGGCTTCCAACCAATGCGGTGTTCGGATTTACAAGAATGCTTTTAAAGCTTATCGAAGATCGTTCTCCTGAATATATCGGGATGGTTTTTGATTCAAAAGGGCCGACATTCAGGCATGAAATGTATAAAGAATATAAGGCGAATCGTCCACCCATGCCGGAAGATTTGTCGGTTCAGGTGCCGTATATAAAAAAGGTAACAGAAGGGTTTAATATACCTGTTATTGGGATGGAGGGTTTTGAGGCTGATGATTTGATAGGAACCCTTGCCCATATAGCTGAAGAATCGGGGTTTTCAGTGGTCATGGTAACCGGTGATAAAGACTTCATGCAGCTTGTAACAGATAAGTCTATTATCTGGGACCCGATGAAGGATAAGACCATCGATGTAAAAAACATCAGGGAAGTAAATGGGGTTGAACCCTACCGGATGGTCGATGTCATGGGGCTTTCCGGAGATACAGCGGATAATATTCCAGGTGTTCCGGGAATCGGCCCAAAGACTGCACTTTCGTTAGTAAAAACCTTTGGCAGTATGAGAAGCCTGTATGAAAATATCAATAAAATAACAAAGAAAAAACAGCATGAAAACCTTATTAAGTATAGGGAACAGGCATTTTTAAGCCGGGATCTTGTTACAATAGATACAAATGTGCCGTTGTCGTTTAAGCCGGAAGATTTTCAGTACAATGAACCCGATAATGATAAACTGTCAAAGCTGTTCAAGGACTTGGAGTTCAGGCAGTTGCAACAGGCTTTTCCGAAAAAGGCGGATCTTAGCAATAAGGATTACAGATTGATTCAGGATCAAAAGGCACTTTCAGATCTTATTTCCCGCCTGGAGGCGGTATCGGTTTTCGCCGTTGATACTGAGACGACATCTGAAAATCCCATGAAAGCAAAACTTGTGGGGTTATCATTTTCCATGAAAGCCAATGAAGCTTTTTATATTCCATGTGGTCATGATTACCTTGGTGCGCCGAAGCAGCTTCCACTTAAAGACGTATTAAATCTTTTAAAACCGGTGCTCGAAAACCCGGATATTAAAAAAATCGGACAGAATATAAAATATGACTGGATAGTTCTTGACCGTCACGGAATAAATCTGGAAGGTGTTGTTTTTGATACAATGCTGGCGTCTTACCTGATTAATCCATCAAAAAGGGCACACAATTTAGATCAGATTGCTCTCGACTTTCTGGATCATAAAACAATTACATACAAGGAAGTTGTCGGGAAAGGTAAAAATGCTTCCGGTTTTGCACAGGTTCCTATAGAAAAAGCAGTTCCCTATGCATGTGAAGATGCCGATATTACTCTTATGGCCTGTAATGTTTTAGGCTTTGAGTTAAGCAAGGCGGGTCTGACAGAGCTTTTTGAAAAAGTTGAAATGCCACTTGTACCTGTTTTGATGAGAATGGAGATGAACGGGATATGTGTTAATAAAGATAAGCTTCACAGTCTGTCAAAGACATTTGAAATAAAGCTTGAGACACTTGAAAGCAGCATATATGGGGTTGCAGGGGAAAAGTTCAATATAAAATCCCCCCAGCAGCTCGGGCATATTCTTTTTGATAAGCTTAAACTGCCGGTCGGAAAGAAGACTAAAAAAAAGACAGGCTTTTCCACAGATGTTAATGTTTTGACCGAGCTTGCCGTAAATCATGAGCTTCCCGCACTGATACTGAGATACAGAACCATTGCCAAACTGAAATCGACATATGCGGATGCACTGCTGGATCTTGCTCACCCGGAGACCGGACGTGTCCATACTTCATTTAACCAGACCGTTACCGCCACAGGACGTCTGAGCAGCTCAGATCCTAATCTTCAGAATATTCCCATCAGGACGGATGAGGGAAGAGAAATACGCAGGGCGTTTGTGCCTAAAAAAGGATGGCACTTTGTGTCTGCCGATTATTCCCAGGTTGAACTTCGAATACTGGCCCACTATTCCGACGATCAAATCCTGATAAAAGCGTTTATGGAAGATGAGGATATTCACATGCGTACCGCAGCAGAGGTATTCCAGGTTTTTCCGTCATTTCTTACACCGGAACTCAGGCAGCAGGCCAAGGCGATAAATTTTGGAATCATATACGGTATGAGCCCCTTTGGCCTTTCAAAGCAGCTCGAAATAAGCCGGAAGATGGCTAAAACATACATCGACAACTACTTTGCAAGGTATAAAGGCGTCAAAAAATTTGTGGACAGTACCATCGAGGAAGCCGGAAAAACAAAACAGACAAGTACTTTACTCGGCCGAATCCGCCTTCTGCCTGATATAAACAGTCCAAACAGAAACATTCGCCAATTTGCCGAGCGAACAGCCATAAATACCCCGATTCAGGGGTCTGCAGCTGACCTGATTAAAGTTGCTATGATAAAAGTGGACAAAGTATTCAGGGAAAGAAACCTGGAATCTGCGATGCTTCTTTCTGTGCATGATGAATTAATTTTTGAAGTGCCGCCAGACGAACTCAATATTGTAAAAAAGCTTGTAAAAGAAATTATGGAAGGAGTCTGGAAACTTAAAGTTCCTCTTAAAGTAAATGTAGCATGTGGGGAAAACTGGGCAGAAGCGCATTAGCCGTCGATATGCATTAAGATCTTAACATATGTGTCAAGGTGAGACCTTTGCAAAACTATGCAAACCTCATTGTTTAAGGCCTTGGGTTTTTTAATCAAAATTACCATAGGAGAATTCAATGGAAGTTTATCGATCAGTTGAAGGGGTGCCATGGATGCCCCACCCTACTGTACAAGGTGTCACGATCAAGCCCCTGATTTCCGAGAAAGAGCACGGTTTGAACGTGACCTGTATGCTGGTTAATGTTCCGGCAGGAAAGGAAGTGCCTGAACATATCCATGAGGAGCAGGATGATATCCTCTATCTATTGCAGGGCAAAGCAGTTATGTGGGTTGATGGGATAGGAAACTTTTTACTGGAACCTGGAGTCATTGTACGAGTGCCAAAGGGCGAAAAACACAAAATTTTTGATGTTACAGAAGATCTGTTAATATATGACGTTTTTTGCCCAGCTCTTACGTGAAGCAGGATATACACGGAACTTTAAAACAGTATGACACATGCTCATTCATCCAAATCAAGGAGCGAGCCGGTTTTAGGCGTCTTATATGCCACCTCTGCCTTTTTGATATGGGGACTCAGTCCTTTTTATTGGAAAGCGCTTGGAGCAGTACCTGCCTTGGAAATCATTTTGCATCGGATCGTATGGTCTTTTGTCTTTCTGGTGCCTTTAGTAATTTTGCAGCGTCGCTGGCAAGAATTCATTGATATTGTGACAAATCTACGCATGCTATTTATTCTTTCGTCAACGGGGATCTTGGTGGGCTGCAACTGGTTGCTATACATATGGGCAGTGAATAACGATCACCTTTTACAGGCAAGTCTCGGATATTACATCAACCCGCTGGTGAACGTCGTTTTGGGGGTGATATTTTTAAGAGAACGCTTGAGACAACCTCAAATTCTGGCTGTGCTCTTAGCAACTGCCGGTGTTTTATATCTTACTATTCACCATGGAGTCTTTCCCTGGATTTCTATCACTCTGGCTTTAACATTCGGGTTTTATGGTTTGATTCGCAAGGTAGTTCCGGTGAGTTCCCTGGTAGGGCTAACCGTTGAAACCATGTTACTTTCTTTTCCCGCCTTAATTTACCTGGTCTACTTAGATACAAAGGGGATGGGGTCCATATTCAGGGTGAGCCGTGGAATGGATTTACTCCTGATGGGAGCTTCTTTGGTCACTGCTGTTCCATTGCTTTTTTTTACGCTGGGCGCAAGACGTATTTTGCTTTCTACAGTAGGACTGCTGCAGTATATCGCCCCCAGCGGTATGTTCCTTTTAGCGATTTTCGCATTTAATGAGCCGTTCTCCATGGCCCAGATCTGGACCTTTGTCTTAATCTGGAGTGCTTTGGCTATATACACTACGGACTCTATACGCTATTACAGACAGAACATTCAGGCTCTATCCTAATTTACATGAACATAAGGCTGTGCAAATCATTCAAACAAAAGCTCGTCCGGCCATTCCCGTGGGTGCCCGTCTCCTTCATATTTTATGCAGGCGTCAATCACAAGACGGCTGTCTCTTATAAACAGGTCTCTTCCCGGATCGACATTATTGAACATCTTCCACAGTAAAAGCGAATTGTCCGAAAGATCGATCTTTGCATCATAAAGGATAATGATATTAAATGGTTCAAGGTCTGCCATGTCAAGGAGTTCTTTGGCCCAGACCCTGCCCGGTCGCTTAGCTTCCTTTTCCAAGCAAAGAAAGACAATCCTGTTTCGCCTGGGAGCCTTTAGATCCACTTCCGGAGAAGAAAAACACCTGGCCTTAACTATGCCGTCAAGCTGCTTTTTGATCAGGTCAAGAAGTACTTCAGACTTATCAGCAGGAGCTATAGGAAAATGTTCCGCAGAAATCCTACGGGGTTCGCCGGGAAAACGAGCAGTAAGGTCTATGCCGATTTTATTGCCGAAAATCGGTGTGGGGGAGGAATGATCGAGAACATCGAGAATTCCTTTTGTCATTGTCAGATCAGATTGTATGTCGAAATTTTCAATTAATTTTCCGATAACCTGATTCGGATCTTTAAGGTTAACGTCCCTGTCAACAACGACGATCGCCTTGCAAAAACTCATCTGTCCCTGTCCCCAGAGTCCGTGCATGATCTTTTGAGCATGGCCCGGGTATTCCTTGTCTATTGAAACAACTACAATGTTATGAAAGACCCCTTCCCAGGGCAGCCAGTAATCTTTGATTTCGGGAAGTACCATCTGAAGCAATGGCAGAAACAGACGTTCCGTAACTTTTGCAAGGTAGCAGTCTTCCATGGGGGGCCGCCCCACAAGGGTGGCACAATAAACCGGTGATTTTCTGTGGGTCAAAGCAGTTACGTGAAATACGGGATAATCGTCAGCAATGGAGTAATAGCCGGTATGATCTCCAAAAGGGCCTTCCCTTCGCAGCTCTCCCGGGTCAACATACCCTTCGAGGACAAATTCAGATTCCGCAGGAACCTGTATGTCAATGGTGACACATCGCGCCATTTTCACAGGCCGGTTGCGGATAAAGCCCGCCAGAATCATTTCATCTATATTTCTGGGCATAGGTGCAGTGGCAGCATAGATTGTAGCAGGATCAGCACCGATTGCCACTGCCACAGGCATCCGTTTTTCTGCACGACAGTATTCGTTGTAGTAATGACTGCCGTCTTTATGGATATGCCAGTGCATTCCGGTGGTGGTCTTATCAAAGACTTGGAGACGATACATTCCCACATTTCTTCTTCCTGTTTCCGGACTTTTTGTGAAGACCAGGGGAAGAGTAATAAAAGGACCGGCGTCTTTTGGCCAGCAATGAAGCACCGGAAGAATGGAAAGATCAACGTCATCACCTGTATAAATTATTTCCTGGCAGGGAGGTGACTTTGAACGTAAAAGCCTGGGAAAAAACCTTGAAACAGATAAACCGGCAGGCAAAAGCCCAAGTATGTCTTTGATGCTTTCAGGCGGACGCATTTCAATATATTCTCGAATCCTGTCACCAAGCTCATCGAGACTGTCAACTCCCATTGCCATGCA
>DAOWEJ010000051.1 GCA_030638575.1 Deltaproteobacteria bacterium
CTGATTCATCCCATGTACCGCCGCGTTGTTGAAACTTATCTTAAGCCCACCGGTTTTGAAATTATCGAACTACCTTATCTTGAAAACGGCAGGACTGATCTTACCCCTCTTGACGAAATCAAAGAACTTGCAGCCGTTGCAGTGCAATCACCTAACTTTTTCGGTTGTGTTGAAGATTTAAAAGCCGTTGGAGAAAAAGCACAAGATAAAAAAACGATTTTCATTACTTCTTTTACTGAACCGCTTGCTTACGGCCTTTTGAAAAATCCGGGAAGCCTCGGTGCCGACATTGCCTGCGGTGAAGGTCAGAGTATGGGTATCCCGCGATCATTCGGTGGACCGGCTCTCGGAATGTTTGCCGCCAAAATGAAGTATGTACGGAATATGCCGGGCCGTCTTGTGGGTGAAACCAAAGACAAAGACGGAAAGAGAGGTTTTGTATTAACCCTGGCCACCCGTGAGCAGCACATACGCCGGGAAAAGGCAACCTCCAACATATGCACCAACAGCGGACTTTGTGCCCTGGCATCAGCTATTTACATGGCCTCTGTCGGTGGCACCGGCATACGCGAACTGGCCCTGTTGAATCATGACAAGGCGTCATATCTTAAATCGGAACTTGAAAAAGCAGGATTTACAATTCCTTTTAACAGCCCTTTTTTCAACGAATTTGTAGTTAAATTTCCGGACGGTTTTGAAACAACCTACCAGCGAATGCTCGAAAAAAAGATTGTTGCCGGGTTGCCCCTTGCGCCCTATTATCCCGAGCTTACCGGTCATTATCTTATGTGCGTTACTGAAACAATGTCCAGGGAAGAAATGGACACCCTGGTCAGGGAGGTGAAAGCATGAAAGAATCTTTAGGCACATCAGGCCTCATACTAAACGAACCTTTGCTTTGGGAAAAGAGCAAAAAAGGACGATGCGGTTTTTCCATTCCCCGTCGTGATGTTGATTCCTTTCCAATGGACGAGAATGTAATAGGAGACGGCCCCGACTTTCCTGATCTTAGCGAAGTGGATGTGGTTCGCCATTATACAAGACTATCCCAGTGGAATTTCGGTGTGGACACAGGAATGTATCCCCTGGGCTCATGTACAATGAAATATAATCCTAAAACCAATGAAAGGCAGGCAGGCCTGCCGGGATTTGCCGGAGCACATCCTTTACTCCCAACCAGCCTGACCCAGGGCGCCCTTAAGCTGATGTTCGAACTGGAAGGCTTTCTGGCGGAAATAACAGGCATGGATGCAGTTACGCTTCAGCCTGCGGCAGGTGCCCACGGCGAACTTGCCGGGATGCTTCTTATCTGTGCCTTTCACAAAGACAAGGGCCAGAGCCGCTCAAAAATTATTGTCCCTGATACAGCACACGGAACAAACCCTGCCAGTGCATCTTTATGTAATTACCGTTCAATACCGGTAAAATCCAATGAACATGGAATACTATCTTCCGAAGCGGTTGCCGAGGTAATGGACGAAGAGACCGCCGGTATAATGGTAACAAATCCCAACACTCTTGGCCTTTTTGAGGAAAACATTATACAAATCGCAGATATTGTCCATTCCAAAGGCGGCCTCGTCTATTGTGACGGTGCTAACATGAATGCAATAATGGGAATTGCGGACATGGGGAAAATCGGTATCGACGTTTTGCATCTGAATCTCCACAAAACTTTCTCAACACCCCACGGCGGAGGAGGTCCCGGCGCCGGACCGGTATGTGTAAAAAAGCAGCTTGAACCTTTTTTGCCGGTTCCCCGTATCATCGCTAAAGACGGTGAATACTCCCTTTCGGATGATTTCCCCGAATCTATCGGCAAGCTGCATGCCTTTTACGGAAATTTCGGTGTTTTGGTAAAGGCTTACAGTTACATCCTCAGCATGGGTGCCAAAGGTCTGAAAAATGCCAGCAGTCTGGCTGTACTGAATGCCAATTATATCAAGGAGCAATTAAAAGATATTTTTGATCTCCCATATGACCGGCCATGTATGCATGAATGTGTTTTTTCGGATAAAAATCAAGAGCCTGATAAAATAACAACTCTCGATATTGTAAAGCGTCTGATCGATTACGGTTTTCATCCTCCCACCATTTACTTCCCGCTGGTGGTGCATGGTGCAATTATGATCGAACCTACTGAAACCGAGTCTAAAGAGAACATCGATCTTTTCATTGATGCCCTGAAACAGGTTGTAAAGGAGGCTAAAGAAGATCCGGAACTTTTGAGGCAGGCTCCGACACGCACAAAGGTAAGGCGGCTTGATGAAACTGCCGCTGCGCGTAATCCCTGTCTCACAGGCTGAAAATGAATATTTTTTTCACCACGGAGCACACGGAGGACACAGAGAAATAGTTAAGGTTTAAAACCTGGTGGCGTCGTAAAAAGTCAAAAAATGTATTTTTATGTCATTCCGGCGAAAGCCGGAATTCAGTATTTTCAGATAGTTGCAACTACTATAGACTCCGATTTACACATGAGGAACGACTTTTTACGAAATCATCAAACCTAACGAGTAAAAAAATGAACCTAAACCTCGCAACTCGAAACTCGCAACCCGCAACCAGGCTTCGCCTCCGGCTACGCCCCGGCAAGCCCCGCAACTCGCACCAAGAAACCTGGTTATGCGTTGAGCTGCCTACAATTGAATACCAAAAGGCGAGGGATTTACAGAGTTATCTTGTATCCGCCAGAAAAGATAAAATAATAGACTCGAATATTATTTTAATCCTGGAACACCCTCCGGTCTTTACTCTTGGCCGCCGGGGTGGTCTTGAAAATCTGAGCGTATCTGAATCTTTTCTGGAAAAATCAGGAATTCCGGTAATCCATGTGGAACGTGGTGGTGACATCACGTTCCACGGACCCGGACAGATAATTGCTTATCCCATCATTAATCTTGAAAAAGCCAGGCTGGCTGTGACTGACTATGTCAGCAACCTTGAGGAAGTCATGATTCAGACAGCTAAAGACTCAGGAGTAAAGGCACAGCGTAACGGTTTAAACCGAGGGATATGGGTGGGCAAGAAAAAGCTGGGAAGCATTGGAATAGCTGTTCGAAGGGGAATCAGCTTCCACGGCATGGCTCTAAATGTAAATCTGTCGCTTGAGCCGTTTAACTGGATAAACCCATGCGGATTGCAAAATATAAAGATGACATCCATTCAGCAGGAACTTCAACATCATATTTCTATGCAGCATGTAAAGCAGAGCTTGAAAAAACATTTTCAATCGGTCTTTGGAATAAAGCTTACGGCAACTGATATAAAAGAGTTATACTAAAGAGCCAATTACAAAACGTCCCCTTTTGTCCGATATCTTCGTCAGGCTCAAATTTTAATCCTCGAAATACTACATGTATTCCTGTGGTTAAAATTTTCGCCTTCCTTGATCTCGAACAAAATTGAACATTTTGAAACTGCCTCTGAAATTTCAAATTAGGCGCTTAATACAAATTTTGTGCTTTTTGTACCTGTCTGTGAGTACGCGCACTTAGACAGGGTAAAAAATTAAAACCAATCACGAAAACACGAAAGAGAGAAAGCACGAAATAAAAATATTTTTTTCGTGTTTTCGTATTTTCGTGCTTTCGTGATTAAAATATTTGGCTCAGTTTTATCAGAGTGCTTGCCATGAATATACAACCAAAAGTCAGAATTCAAAAACCCCCCTGGCTCAAACGGCGTCTTCCAACAGGGCCTGACTATGAACGAGTTAAAGCTTTTATTAGCAAAGGCGGGCTGCACACAGTATGCCAGGAAGCAAAATGCCCTAATATCTGGGAATGCTTTTCCAAACATACAGCAACATTTATGATTATGGGCTCTCACTGCACGCGCAGTTGCCGCTTTTGTGCAATTGATCATGGACCGACTGCTCTGCCGGATCCGGAGGAACCTTCAAAAGTAGCCAAAGCGGCCCGAAAAATGGGTTTAAATTATGTGGTCATAACCTCAGTAACACGTGATGATCTTACTGACGGCGGCTCTTCTTTTTTTGCTCAAACCATACAGGAAGTCCGAAAACAAATACCAAGTGCTATAGTTGAGGTACTGATACCCGATTTCCAAGGAAATGCCGATGCTCTGGAAGTAGTGCTTAAAGCCCGACCCGATGTCTTGAACCATAATATAGAAACCGTCCCGCGTCTCTATCCAAGTGTTCGCCCCGAAGCAAACTACAGCCGCTCCCTTAAGCTTTTAAAACAGGCTCGCCAATATGACCAATCTGTCGCAACTAAATCAGGACTCATGCTCGGTCTTGGTGAACTACCTGTTGAAATCAGCCGAACTCTTGAAGATCTTTTCAAGGCAGATTGCCGAATCCTGACGCTGGGCCAGTATCTTCAACCCACAAAACAGCACCTGGAAGTTGAGCGTTTTGTTCCGCCGGAAGAATTCGACAACTGGCGAAAAACCGCTCTTGAAATTGGCTTTTCCCGAGTTGCCGGAGGTCCTTTTGTTAGGAGTTCCTATCATGCAAAAGAACTTTTTCAGACTATGCAGATTAAGTGAAGAGTTTACAGTCTTAATTGCCAGCTAAAAATTTAAAATTCGAAGCACTAAGTAAAGACTCCTGGCCCAAAGGACCAGACTTTGGTTATCCCCAGAGGGGATTTGCTTTATTAAAAGTTCATTGACTTATTGAAATTCCAAATAACAAATCCCAAAAAACAAACAAATAACAATGATCGAAATTCAAAATCCCAAACAAAAAAACAATCGCTTTGAACCGGTTTGGAATTTATATTTTGGAATTTGAGATTTATTTGTAATTTGGTGCTTGGGATTTGTGATTTAAGACACCAAACTCCAAGGCAGAGGACTCTGACCTGGCCCAAAGGACCAGGCTTTTCAGGGCAAAATAAATTTATTTTTTCGTACTTTCGTGCTTTCGTGATTAAAAAAAAAGTATTTGGTTCAGTTTTATCAAGGTTCTTGCCATGAATGTACAACAAAATGTCAGGATAAAATGCCGCATTTCAAAACAAATGATGGTTGCAAAATTTATTATGAAACACATGGCTTTGAATCGAGACCTTTGAAAAATGGTAATTTTTGTTCAAGTTCAAGGAAGGCGAAAATTTCAACCACAGGAATATATAGAATATTTCGAGGATTGAAATTTGAGCCTGACGCGGAAATCGGGCAAAAAGTGCCGTTTTTCAATGGTCTCGAATCATCAAAACCTGTCGTCGTCTTCTTAAACGGTACCATGCAAACCACATTCAACTGGAGACCCCACTCCAGGATCTTTAAAGACCGCTTCAGGGTGGTAATGTACGACGTAAGAGCCCAGGGACAAAGCGAACTTGGAGAACAAAGTCTGTCCCTTGATCTTCACGTCCAAGACCTTTCCGAACTTCTTCATCACCTTAAAATTAAAAAGGCACATTTTGTAGGATTGAGCCACGGAGCATATGTTTCCCTTTCGCTTGCTTTTCAACTTCCGCAAGTCGTTGATCGGCTTGTTCTTTGCAGTGTCGGTGCAAAAATCACCGATCAGGCGGAAGTTATTATAATGTCCTGGCTGGAAATACTTCAATGGAGCGGGCTTAGATCTTTGGCATGGGCTGTTCTTCCCATTGTTTTCGGAGAAGTCTTTTTAAAGCAAAACAAAAGAATAATAGATAAAATGGTAGAAGCCATTGTAGTTCGAAACAATAAAGATGCGTTAATCGCACAACTTAAAGCCATAAACAAGTATCCTTCGCCCGGGTCCCTTGCAAATAAAATAAATTGTCCTGCCCTTATTATTTCAGGTTCCCAAGACCGCCTTGTAGGTTTAGAAGGAGCAAGGGAGCTTGCCGATCTTTGCAAGGGACGTCATGAGGAAATTTCAGGAGCCGGCCATAGCACCGCTGCCGAAACTCCGGAGTTGTTCAACAAGATAGTGCTGGAATTTTTGACTTAGCCTTAACCGGTCTTTTTAAAACAGGATATAGAGGTAGTTTCGAAATGTTCAATTTCGAAGTCTGCGCTTATCTGTTCAAGGTCAAGGAAAGCGATCCGCCTCAGGCGGATTAACCGTATTAATACATTGAGTATTTTGAGGATAGCGCGGACTTCGAAAGGGAACGTTTTTCAAACCGGGTCTCATGTTCTTAAAGAACATCTTCTATGTCAAAGTCGCGGGACGATATCCCACCTGACTTTTCAAACGCCTCGATCCATTTCCCGACCCTCTCCTTACCATAGGTCGCCTTCCACGCAGTTACTATATTATCAACCGGGATATCTGCGTAAACTCCGTGATCCTCTATATATTCCATGAACTGTTTCTTTTCCCGGCTGTATGGTTGGAAGATGGAGTCCTCCCTGCCGTTGAATTCAAGGGGGACGACCTTGTGTCTTTTACAGAGTTCAACATTAAAGGCCGGCGTGGCCTTAACCCACCTGCCGCCCAGATAAAACTCTGTAAACCCGTGATAGACAAACAGATCAGAACCCAAAAACTCTATAAGCTGCCTGGTTGCTAGGTGGTTTCGCACATCGGCGAAACCGATGCGTGACGGAACTCCGCATGCTCTTCCCAATGCGCAGAGAAGTGACGCTTTGCTGACACAGTATCCCCGTCCGCTTTTCAATACATTGCTCGCCCTGTAATGCTCGGCGCGGTAAAACGGATAATAGGGATCGTACCAGATTCCGTCTCGGACTGCGTAGTAGAGTTTTACGGCCTTTTCAACCGGACCACCTCCGGCAGCACCTATGGTCTTTTCCGCGTATTCAAGAATCAGCGGGCTATCGCTGTCAATAATAGCCGTCGGTAAAAGATATGCTTCATCGATCCTGTCCATTCTTTTATCTCTTTCTTCCCATGAAATGTGATTCAAATGCCATGATCTTTCTATTTATGTCTGAACGAAAAGTCCAAGTTTTAAAAAAATAAAATTTAAACTACAAGTTCTGAAAACAATATCCACAAAAAGGCAGAAGGCAGAAAGGAAATAGCCCTTAGTAAAAGGATTGAATCCTTCAGGCTATGAGCTATCAGCTGTGAGCTGCGAGCTAATAAATTACGGTGTAATTTATTCAAAGCCTGTCCGGCGGTTTTTGAAAGCAAACTTTATTTTCTTTTAAAATCCTCAACAAGATCTTTCATGATGGATATTACATTGCGGCCTCTTTCCCGTGCTATCTTGTGTGCATCATCAACAAGCTTTGAGGCCTGGAGCTTTAATTCAGTCATAGCCGGAACAGTAATATTCATCTTCTGATACCGCCAGGTTAACAGTCGTATAGCCAGCTTTTCTTCCTGCTGTCTTATAAATCCCACAGCACTACTCTCCTGAGACCTTTGCAAAACGCCACTTTTTGCCCGATTTCTGCGTCAGGCTCAAATTTCAATCCTCGAAATATTCAATATATTCCTGCGGTTTAAATTTTCGCCTTCCTTGAACTCGAACAAAAATCACCATTTTTCAAAGGACTCTTCCTGTCATGCATATTTTAATAAGGACGTCTTCCAATATAAGCTTAGGGTTCTGCCCTGTGGACTTAAGCCGTAGATCGGCTTCGCTCAGGCGCTTTAGCGCAGAAATAAGTTCATCTTTAGTGAAGTTTTCAGACTTTTTAAACATCATAAAAACAGGATAGGAATTTTTCGGATTTTTTGCAATCAGAAGATCTGTAGCGGATTTGCTTTTTTTCCTCTTTTTCCCTTTCTTTTGCTTTTGATCATCCATTTCCGTATCTTCCGAAAGCATATTCTCCCAGTTATCCATCTGTTTTATTAAAGCTCTGTCGTGCTCTAAAATGGCCGGCATAACGCTGCTTTGAAAACTATTATACGGGCATCCTGAAAACCATACGCTGCCGGAAGGACTTTTTGTAAAATCCTTGACAATCAGGAGCTTTCTTATCTGGTTTACTATTGCTGCCAGAAGCTGAAGCGGGTGATTTATTTCACCGCCGGTGAGAAGGGAGTCCAAGTAAAAGAGAGCCTTTTCAGTATTTCTGTCGGTTACAGCATTTGTAAATTCATATATAGGATCTCTCTTTGTACGTTTTAAAACAGATTCAACATCTCCAATAGTTATATTACTTCGATCACCGACATAAGTTACAAGTTTCTCCATATTGCTTGAAAACACACGCAGGTCAAAACCTGTCATTTCAAACATAGCTGGATATGCACCCCTGTCCATTGTCTTGTTGTTCTGCATGAGAATCGATTTCATCTTATCTTTAAGGACCTCTTCCTGGACCGCTCTGTCGGCTTTCCTGTCTCCTTTTGGAATAGAGCTGTCTATAATCACCCCGTTTTTTTCTATTGATTTAAAAAGGCTTTTCCTTTTATCCACCAAATCCGTAGTAATAATAAGATGGTTTCCCTTTGGAAATCCTTTTTCAATGGCCTTTTGCAATACCTTACCCTTATCTTCACCGGAAGGAACAGTCAAGCTGTTAGCCATACAATAATCGATGATTCTATCCAGCCATTGATCATCGCTTAATCCGTCCGCATATAGTTTAAGTGTTTTCTTTCTGTTTGTTTTGCTGACATCCTCAAAGGAAAGATTCAAAAGTCCCATAATGCTCAAAAGATATTTTGCAGCTCTTTTAATCTTATTTGCATCATATTCTTCCTTTGCTTTTTCCAGGAGCTTTCCTTCATCCTGTTTAGAATAGAAAATCCTGGAGTCAATAATAGCGACGATCTTTTGACCGGATAATAAAGAAAAGGTGTTTGCACACTGAATTGCTGCATTTATATTCTCACCGGACCCATCAAATGGTTCATAGCTATAACTTCGCTTAGAACCTGGAACCATGGATTCTAAAAGTTCTTCCAATGCTTCTTTATAAAGAAGTTCTTCTCCATAAATCAGAAACACAGGGTCAAACTGATCTTCTTTCTTATCTTTTATATATTTTTTCAGTTCTTTGTAATTTATTGTTGGCATTGGTTAACAGCTCTTTTGGAGCGTCCCTACGGGACTTGAGGAGCGGCCTTCGGCCTTGAAGAGCATCCCTTCGGGCTTTGAAGAGCGGACTAACGTCCTTGAGGTTAAAAGCTTAATCCTCAAGCGAAGCGCTCATCAAACGTAGTGCTCATCAAGCAAAGCGGTCCTCAAACGAAGTGCTCATCAGTGGTTTCTTAATCCTTTTCCGGTGGTCTTCGCAACTGCATAATCATAACAACGGCAACCGCTGCCATAACTGCGCCTGCGGCTTGCGAAACAGATAAGACTTTAAAAATATATGGAACTCTGTAATCTCCGCGAAATATCTCTATAAATGAACGGGTAATTGAATATAACAAAAGATATACCCAGAATACCTGCCCGTCAAATTTCTTGTACCGGCGAATAAAAAGCAAGATACCAAAGATCATAAGATTGTTAAAAGAGGAATAAAGTTGAGTTGGATGAAGAGGGATACCGATAGGTGCCAGAGAGTCGGGGTGTGTATAAGTAACAGCCCAGGGAAGATCGCAGGTCCTGCCATAGCAACTGCCGGAAAAAAAACAGCCGAGCCTGCCGAGGAATTCACCGATGGCAACAGACGGGGCCATGATGTCAGCAGTCTTCAACACCGGCATCTTTACACTTTTCATATAGATCAGCCCTATAATCAGGGCTGCGATAAAACCTCCATAAAAATTTAATCCTCCGTTCCATATCCTTAGTATTTCAAGAGGATCCCGGAAAAATAAACCTGGGTTTGTTGGAACATAAGACAACCGTGACCCGAAAATGGCGGAAACAATGAGATAGAAGCAAAGATCCATTATCTTTTCAGGATCTTCACCTATTCTCTCAGCTTCTTTTCTTGCAATTGAGATCCCGAAAACAATTCCCATGGCGACAAAAAATCCATAGGTAACAATGTAAAAATTTACGCTTTTAAAAAAAAGGATGGGATACATTTATCATAACCGTTCAAGGGTTCAGGGTTCAAAGGTTCATGGTCGGCAATATGAATACTTGCCATTTATCGTAACTTTCAATTTATTCGGGTAGTTTTTTAAATAGAAGATGAAAAACAAAAATAGCTATGCCCATAGAGATGGCGCTGTCTGCGACATTGAAAGCTGGCCAGTGCAAATCGCCCATGTAAATATCGAGAAAATCGACCACCTTTCCAAAACGTATTCTGTCAATCAGGTTGCCGATAGCGCCCCCGAAAATCATGGCAAAAGCAGTGGCAAGCCACGGATGTGTCTTTGGAGTATTTTTATAGAACCAGAAGATTAACCCGACAGCCAGTGATGAAATCAAAAGAAATACTATGGTTCGCAAACTTGAACTTTGATTTGCCAAAAATCCAAAGGCTCCGCCTGGATTTTGAATATGAGTGATGTTGAAAAATCCGGGTATAACCGACACTGAATGATAAAGAGGCATTGATTTTAAAATCAACGCCTTTGTTATCTGATCAGCGATCACAATTAATCCGGCAACACCGGCAAGCCTCATATATTTGCTGTTAAATATTTTCATACCGGTTCTTCCTGCGCTATACGATCCAGCGCCTGCCGGCACCGGTCGCAAATTGTTGGATGGTCCGAACTGATCCCAACCGAAGGTTCATGCATCCAGCATCGTTCGCACTTATCTCCTTCAGCAACTTCAACCTTAACTGACAGGCCCTTAATATCGCTGCTCTCGTATGCGTCGGTAAGCCTTTCACCGTCAACCAGGGATGCTTTAGAAACAATGAATATAGACTTCAGATCATCTGCATACGGATGCAGCGTATCATGCAGCTCTTTTATGCATGAAATTGTCACAGCAGCATCAAGGGGGTGCCCGATAAGTTTTTTAGCCCTGGCTTCCTCGAGAGCCTTTGTCACCTCTGAGCGAATTCCAAGCAAACGTTCCCATTTTCCTGCCAGATTTTCGTCTTTCCACTCTTCATTTACTTCAGGCAAAGACGCCATGTGAACGCTTTCATCTCTTTCCTTTTGTTCCGGCATAAAACTCCAGATCTCTTCTGCTGTGAATGACAGTATCGGCGCCATCAGCCGCACCATGGAGTCAAGCATGCTGTACATGACGGTCTGAGCACTCCTCCTTTCTTTTGATGTCGGCGGAGATGTGTATAACCTGTCCTTGAGAATATCCAGATAAAAAGCGGAAAGATCAAGGGTGCAATAATTATAAAGCGCATGATAAACCAGATGAAATTCGTATGTATTATAAGCTTTCAGGGTTTTTTCGATCAGTTCGGAAAGCCTGTGCAGGGCAAACCTGTCAATGTCCGGCATCGATTCATACGAAACCAAATCTTTTTCAGGATTAAAATCAGACAGGTTGCCCATCAGGAACCTGCAAGTATTTCTTATCCTTCGGTAGGCATCGCTTAGCTGCTTTAAAAATTTTTCAGAAATACGGATATCATCCCTGTAATCAGATGCGGAAACCCAAAGGCGTAATATCTCCGCCCCGTATTTATCTATAACCTCGCTCGGGGCCACGATATTCCCTATAGACTTGGACATCTTCTTTCCCTGTGCATCAACAACATATCCATGGGTTAACACAGCCTTATAAGGTGCGGCTCCCCTTGTTCCGACAGCGGTTAAAATAGAGCTGTGAAACCACCCCCTGTGCTGGTCACTCCCTTCCAGGTAAAGATCGGCAGGCCACCTTAGATTCGAACGCTGCTCAAGGACCGCAGCATGGCTAACACCTGAATCGAACCATACATCCAGGATATCAGTCTCTTTAACAAAGGATGTGTTTTGGCACTTTTCGCACACCGTCCCCCTGGGCAGAAATTCATCCGCATCCTTTTCAAACCAGATATCTGCGCCATGCTTTTCAAATGCAGTACAAACACTATCGATTA
>DAOWEJ010000022.1 GCA_030638575.1 Deltaproteobacteria bacterium
CATCTACTGCGTTGTAGCGGTTTTTCAGGAACTCGACATACTATATGTATTGTCTCGTCCCTGAAAAACCACTACGCCTTGTATATGAGCCTTTTTACTTAGCCATCCGGCGCTTATTCAAAAACTTTTTACGAAACCGTCTAAATCGAACTTTTTACGAGTTCATCAATATTAGTTAATGGTTGATATTTTCAAGTTTTACTTTGACGATGCTTTGAATATCGGCAAAATAATAAAGAAACTTTAATATAACACATTTTTATTATTATTTCACTATTCTTATAACATTTGTTTTCTTTTTAAGCTTTTTCCATAATTCCTTTATTATGATTAAAGCAGCATCCTCTTCCCTGAACTTTCCTGTTTCTGAAAGAAATCTGCAGGATTTTATAAGTTCTTTGTTCCCTTCCCCCAAACGAAAGGCGGTTTTTATATTTCTGCCAAGGGATAACCTAAGATCGATTAATTTTTCTTCCCGCATGTTTGCAAGCCTTGTTTTATCTTTAAATGACAGCTCGGAAAACAGCATATTCACTGCTTTGTCAACAGTTCGAGGAAGGTCGGATAGCGATGTCGAAAAACTGTCGTTATTTATAAGGAAAAAGGGATCAGGCATTGCAATATCAATAAGATCAAGATATAAAGCTGTTTCAATGACTTCCTCAGTAGCTTTGTATATTTTCGGATCATTGCTCTCCCTTGGACCGGCTATGTTCAGCACTTCAATTTTATTTTTTTCTATCCAGGTTTTAATCTGTTCTGCAGCTTTAAAAGTAATGGTTTTATTCAGATCTACATGAAGACACGGCCGGTTTCTTTTTTGAACAATTATCATGGTTAACTCGGAGCCCCCGGAGAGTTCACCGTGCGATATAATCAGAGTGCCGTCAGAATTGATAACGTTTTTTTCCGTTCTTTTGGCATAACTTCCGTTTGGCATCTCCTGCAATAAATATTTATCAGGCAAAGGCCCACTTTCCGTTTTTCTGCCTTTAGGTATCCAGCCGCCATGAGGAATGTCCAGCCTTATTGCCACATCCAGCGCAGCCTGGTCGGCACCGGTTTGACCTCCTGAAATGATCTTCTTAATCATTACCGTCTCCCATGTAAATTTCATAAGAGTTTTTTGCCTGACTTATTTGATGAACTCGTAAAAACTCCGATTTAGACGGTTTGGTAAAAAGTTCAAATTCCCCCGCTAAAAAGCAGCGGGACAAGAAAGGCGTGTCCCGCTAAAGCGGGATAATCACAAGAAGTACTGATCGTACGTTGAATGATTACGAAATGCAGCGCAACGTCCCGCTGAACTGAAGCGGGAGACTTTTTACGAGACCGTCTTATTTAATATTATTATATTAAATAAGCAATATAAAGATTTGTGCTAAAGAAATCATTTTTCTATTTCCAGCTTGAGAACTTATTTGTTGTATTTCCCCTATAGACTATTTATGTTTGAATACTTGATTAATTCGTAAAAAGTCGACTTCATCAGGTTTTAGGTGTTAAGTTTTATATTTTATGTTAATGAAATTATCTGTTTTAACAGGGACTTAAACTTAATCCCGCCTCTGGCGGGATTAAAACTAAAAACGTTTCGTAAAAAGTGATTTTTTTACTTTTTACGAGAACATCAAATACTTAATTTTTAGTTATAAACTTCTTATTAGCGGATCTAATTATGACAAATTATCAGCGGCAATCAATCCTTTGTCCCAACTGCAAAAAGCTGATCAGTAGCGATGAGCTTAAATGCCCTTATTGCGGCATCAAACGGCCAGGCTCCTGGCATATTAATAATGTTTTGACCAGGGGGATGTTGAACATTGATCAACTCATAAGGACGATCATTTACGTCAATATTGGTATGTATGTGATTTCTCTTTTGTTTAACCCCCTTTCAACAAACTTTTCCCCGAACCCCCTCACTTTTCTTTCACCGGATGATAAAAGCCTTTTGCTTTTGGGTGCTACTGGAACTTACCCCATTGACCGGTTTCATCGCTGGTGGACAATACTTTCAGCCAATTATCTTCACGGCGGAATTCTGCACATTTTGTTTAATATGTTCGCCTTCAAGCAGTTAGCCCCGCTGGTTGCTCAGGAATACGGCACCCACCGAATGCTTATCATCTATACAATAGGAGGCATCGCCGGATTTTTTATTTCTTACCTGGCCGGAGTGATATTGACCATCGGCGCATCAGCAGCAATCTGTGGTCTGATTGGCTCTATCCTATTCTATGGCAAAAGCAGGGGAGGGGCATATGGACAGGCTATTTACCGACAGATCGGCGGATGGGTGGTAGGCCTCTTTCTTATCGGTTTCCTGGTGCCCGGAATCAACAACTGGGGACACGGAGGGGGGATTTTGGCAGGCGCACTCCTAGGTTTTTTAATGGGGTATCAGGAGAAAAAACGAGAGCGTTTTATACATAAAATAATTGCCGGCGGCTGTATAATCGCAACGATCCTGGTGCTGGGGTGGGCGATTGCTTCGGGTATTTACTACCGGTTTTTGTAAAGACCGTACAATTCGTTATCTTAAAACAGGTTCCTAACCCCAGAATTTATAAAAATGATGGACCGGACCGTGGCCGTGGCCGAGTTTGTATTTCGAGCCTGCCCGAATAGCGCCGTTGATATATGTTTTCGCTTTTCTTACTGCATTCTCAATTTCATATCCTTTGGCCAGGTAGGAAGCAATTGCCGACGAGAGTGTACAGCCGGTACCATGATTGTTTAATGTATTTATACGCTCACCTTTAAAGACGATAAATCGATTTTCTCCGGAAAGGTATAAAAGATCGGTGCTGTCGTTGCCCTCAAGGTGTCCGCCTTTTATAAGAACACTGCGGCTACCGAACATGGAGAGTTCTTTTGCACCCGTTCGAACATCCTCCATTCCGTCTAATTTACGATTAAGCAAAACCGAGGCTTCGGGCAGGTTCGGCGTAACGACACAGGCCAGGGGAATGAGGTGCGTCTTAATGGCATCGATAGCGTCATCCTGCAAAAGTTTATCCCCGCTCTGGGCAACCATCACAGGGTCTAAGACAATATTGTCTACTTTGTATTTTACTAATTCTTGAGCGACAGCCTCGATCAGTTCGACAGAGAAAAGCATTCCGATTTTTACCGCATCAGCGCCGATATCGGTAAAAACAGCTTCCATTTGTTCTCTGACAAAAGAAGGCGGGACAGCATGGATACCTGTAACACCTTTAGTATTTTGAGCTGTCAGTGCTGTAATAACAGACATTCCATAGCAGCCTGTCGCAGAGAAGGTTTTTAAATCGGCCTGGATGCCTGCACCGCCTCCGCTGTCTGATCCTGCAATAGTGACGACCCTGTAATATGCCTCGCTGGTATTCTTATGATTCATAATCGTATTTTTTATTATTCCGATTTAAAATGATCCCATCCTTCAGGCTTGAAAGGCTTTGCCCTGCCGGCAGAATCAATGAGTTCCATTTTTCCTGTATTTGTAATTTCGCCGATAAGATAAAGAGGATTATCGAAAGTATCAAGATATTTCCTTGCTATATCATCCGCTTTGTCAGGCGACAGGGTGCAAAGCAGCGTATAATCTTCCCCCCCGGCAAGGGCAAATTCAACCGGATCAAAATGAAATTCGGCGCAAAAATAAATCAAATTTTTTGAAAGAGGAATTTTTTCCGAATACAAACGGATTCCTACATTGCTTTCCTTTGCAATATGTCCGATATCTGAAGAAAGTCCGTCGCTGACATCAATCGCTGCATGAACGCCGCTATGGCGTGCGAGAAAACGGCCTTCATGAAGAAAAGGCCTGGGAAGGATATGCGAATTTAACAGCGATTTAAGTTCAATTGAATCTGCCGCAATGTCATTTATTATGAGGTGCAATCCGGCGCGACTGTCACCGAGAAAGCCGGTTGAAAATATCAGGTCTCCGGGTTGGGCGCCATTTCTAAGCAGCATTTCTTCCTGTCGAACACAACCCGTAACAACGATATTTAGAATTAAATCGACTTTGGATCGGGTTGTATCACCGCCAAGGATATTAACATTAAATTCAGAAGCCAATTCTTTTATCCCATTGTACAAATCTTCAAGAAAGTCAATGGAGCAATCATCAGGAATAGCAATACTTACAAACGCCTCCCGGGGCGTCCCACCCATGGCTGCAATATCGCTCAAATTTACAGCCAGGGATTTATATCCCAGATTAAACCCTGTTGTCGCAGTTCGTAAAAAGTGAACCCGTTCAACCAGCAAATCCGTGGTTACAAGTGTGACTTGCTCCGGCTCTGAAGAAAATGCGGCAGCGTCATCACCAATCCCCCTAACAATATTATCAGGACGGATTAAGCAACCGCGACTGATTTTTTCAATAAACCCGAATTCCCCGATATCTTTCAGCTTCATATCATACGTGCCTGATTAATAATTTTCTTTAATTCGCCGGCGGCTTTCTCCGGATCATCGGCTGCAACGATGGCTGACACAACCGCAATACCGTCGGCGCCGTTTTTGATAACTTCACCTGCGTTATCTTTGTTTAATCCGCCGATGCCGACCAGCGGAAGTCTCACGGCCTTTCTTATCTTTCTCAATCCCTCCAGCCCAAGGGGAGGAGCCGTATCGGTTTTTGTCGGAGTTGCGAAAATAGGACTGACACCGATATAGTCTGCTCCTCCTTTTTCAGCCTTGATTGCATCTTCAAGGGATTCGGCAGAAATTCCAATTATCATCGAATCTTTCAAGATAGCTTTGGCCATTCCAAAGGGCATATCTGTCTGGCCCAGATGTACGCCGTCTGCTTGTACCGCCTGGGCGACATCCAACCTGTCATTGATAATAAGCGGAATATTATGCTCCCTTAAATATTCTTTCACGGATAGTGCCTGTTCTATGAATTCTAAAGTAAGGCATGTTTTTTCCCGCAACTGAACGCAGGTTGCACCTCCACGAACTGCAGCTTTAACGATTTCAAGGGTTGTTCTTCCACTGGAAAGGCCTCTGTCGGTTACTATGTATAAAGAATAATCGATATTCTCAAGATTCATTTTAGTTTTCCTTGATTTTACAACCATCTCTAAGTTCTTCCGGTGTAATTGTGTATAAAGCGTCCAGCAGTTCTATCATGAAACTACCAGGAGCTGATGCTTTTTTACCTGCAACTTCTCCTGCCAGTCCGAAGTATGATAGAGCGGTTGCCGTTGCGCTGACAGGATCATCGTCTACAGCCAGAAACGCACCAATGGTTACAGTGGCCGTGCATCCGGTGCCGGTTACACAGGCCATAAGGGGGTGACCGTTGGAAACACTTACGGTGCTTTCGCCGTTAGTGACCAAGTCAACCTGGCCCGTTATCGCCAGGGTTGTTTGGAGTTCCCTGGCGAGTATTTTAGCCGTCTGAGCCGCCTCTTGAACACTATGTATAGAATCAACACCCTTCGTTTTTGAATCATTGTTTCGAAGTGAAAGAATCTCAGATGCATTTCCCCTGAGAACGCTGATTATCGTTTCTTTAATTATCTTCTTGGCGGAATCCGTTCTTAGTGATGTAGCACCTGATCCAACAGGGTCTAGTATTATCGGTGTTTTCAGTGATGAGGCTTTTTTACCGGCTTTAATCATAGATGCAATCCAGTCATCAGTCAATGTGCCGATATTGAGAACAAGAGCCCCGGCAAAAGAGACCATTTCCTCCACCTCATTCGGCGCATGAGCCATAACAGGAGATGCTCCCATAGCCAGAAGTGCGTTTGCCGTATAATTCATTACAACATAGTTTGTTATATTATGAATAAGCGGTTTTTTTTCTCTTACTGCCGCCAGATTCCGGGCAGCCTTTTCCGATAAGTTTTTCATAATTGACCTCCTGTTAAGATGTGTCCGGGGGAGGGTTGGCAGGTAAGATTACCCACTGAAAAAGCCGTTTCTGCGAGGAAACGGCTTTTTCCATGAGTGTATGGATAATGAATGTGTCGTTTCCCTACGCTGGAATTACCCAGGTCAGGTTCAAAGGGTGTAATCTCAGGCCTTATGCAAGCCACCCCGGATGTTTATGTTAGTTCTTTAAATTTAGAAAATTGCTGGCCCTATGTCAAGTATAAATTGGAATCCGCAAGTATCTATGAAAATCCATGTACTATTTATCCGAGGAGTCGGGGAGTTTCTCACCTAAAGCCTTTTTGATGAACCGTTAGTGTTTTACTGATTGCGACGGGTTCGTCCGAGGAATAAGCCAATAGCCCGTGCAAGCCTTAACAATATTATATGGGAACTTTTGTACGGCAGCTATCTCGCTGAGGTTAGATTTGAGCCAGCCCCAGTAGGCAGATTCCCACGGCGGCGATGATCGTCTCTGCCTGTATCGGCTTTACGCAAAGGATAGGGGGCGTGTACAGAGTACTGTTCTCATTTGTTAATGCTTGCACGGGCTATTGGCTTATTCCTCGGACGAACAGAATAGAAATTGAAAAACTCCCCGACCCTTCATTTATCTAGAATCCCAATTCCTCGTTAATCAAAACAACCTTGACCCGCCCTTTTGGAAATGATTTCTCGGTAATGGTCCAGGTGTTACAGATACGGTCAGGGCTTTTACACATTTCACAAAATGAGGTTTTTGCGCATGGTGTTTTTTTATCCAGCCTCATAGTATTAACCGGTGCCGCATAGTCCTTGATACGAAACATCGCTCCTTCCAGGTCGGGGACGATTTTATTCCGGCCGATAAAAATAATTACATTTTTTGGACCGAAAGTAATGCCGGCGATCCGGTTGCCGATCATATCCAGGTTGACCAGCTTGCCGGTTTCGGTTACGGCATTGGTTCCGGCTAAAAACAAATCCACCAGTAAAGACCTTCTGCGGCGTTCAAGGTTTTCTTCCGGAGTAATGTTTTTGTCATAAGTATCAATCACTTCAATATCCGGATCATTTGTCAGGATATCATAAAGGCCGGTTGCGCCAAATGTTATCGATCCTCCCCAGGAAATGCTTTTTGGTTTAATTGCTGGGATAATTTTTTCCAGCACAATTGTTTTCGCTTCGATTGCATTTTCTGCAAGAAATACGTCAAAGTTATTACCTTCTAAAGCGTTCTTGAGCTCCGTCAACCGGATCTTCCAGTAATTGTCAATAGGATTGTCCATCTTCTGCCTCCTGATATTTAGGGGAAATATATCTGTTCAATATTTATATTAGCATAAAGAAAAGGCATTTGCATGTCAAGCAAGGAAAGCCGGCAAAATATATGTACATCTTTCCTTTGATATGATAGGGGGTTTTGATTAATTTGCTGATTGATGCTTGCAAGTACACCAATCCTTGAGACCTTTGCAAAACGGCACTTTATAACCGGAGGCAGGAAGTGGCACAAAACAAACAGCTTAATACTTATCTTGCCTTGAATGCGGCAGTGATTTTCTGGGGGCTATCCTTTGTGGCTACCAAAATAGCCTTAGAGAGTATACCATTATTTACGCTGGTTTTTGCCCGGTTCAGTCTTGCTTCCTGCCCTTTCCTGGTTCTTATGGCACTTCGCGGTTTCCCTGCCTTTACCAGAAAAGACCATGTCAAGATGTTCCTTGTCGCATTATTTGAGCCTGGTCTTTATTTTATTTTTGAAACCCTGGGTTTAAAGTACACCTCGGCACCAAAGGCCTCTTTGATAATCGCAACCATACCTGTTGTAGTGGTAATTCTTTCCTCACTTTTTCTTGGGGAGAAAACCCGTTTAACAGGTATTTTAGGCATATGCTTATCCCTTACCGGAATTGCCGTATTAGTTACAGGGGACCCTCAATTCAAGTGGGCCTTGGGCGGCTCTATGCTCGGCGATATCCTGATCTTAGGAGCGGTTATAACAGCAGCCCTTTATATTGTCAGTGCCAGAAGTCTGGGTCAAAACCGGTCGCCACTGGAGATCACCAGTATGCAATTTATGTACGGAGCAATCTTTTATGCACCGGCATTCTTCTGGGAGTTGCCTAAAATTCAATGGGCAGCCTTCAGCGGGCGCTCTCTCGGCGCCCTTGCCTATTTGACGCTGTTTGCCACGGTTAGTGCTTTTTTGTGTTATAATTTTGCCCTGTCACGCGTACCTGCCTCCCGTGCTGCGGTCTTTATAAACGGCATACCTGTGGTTACCGCCCTTGGAGCCTGGGTGCTTCTAGGTGAAAAGCTTACCATTATACAGGCTTTTGGCGGAATCTTTGTGTTATTTGCTGTTTTCTTGACCAATCTGCCGGGTATTAGTGCAATGCCCCAGAAGATAGATCAATCTATTTCATGACCTAATGAAGAGAGACCTTTGAAAAATGTTCAATTTCGAAGTCTCCGCTTATCTGGCATAGTTCAAGGCGGACGATCCGCCTCAGGCGGATTGAGGATAGCGCTAATCTGCCAGATAAGCGCAGACTTCGAAAGGGGACGTTTTGCAAAGGTCTCGAAGATTGCGTTCAGAAAAGCGTAAGATACGACTTTCGGCTGAATTTCTGAATAACCGGCGTTCCTGCACCATGCCGAACGGCTTTTAAAACATTTTCCTTTTCTATGGGAACTGTTCCGGCCAGCATACATACAGGCAGATGATCAAAAGCCTCACCTGCCATTGGCGTGCTTGGGCCGAGCATGACGGTCTTTACCCCCCTGCCGACGTTTGAAAGTATTTCCTCGGTTGTATTGTTCAAAATTGAAGTCGAAGTTAATATCAATACTTCCGCCCAGTTTTCGAGCTTTTTATAAAAAATTTCCTTTTTACCTATATGGCGAAATTCATCTGTTACTTCAACTAAAGCTTTTTTTTGATTTAAAATTTTCATAAGCGGACCAAAGTAGCCGACCATGGCGACCTTTGTCCCCTCATTAATTTTGAGTTTTTCAAACATGATTTGGTTTTTTCTGTCTTCGGGCAATAAAAGAGCTTGTTTATAATTCAGTGCATTTACAAGTGCAAGGGCCATGCTTCTTTCTATCGTATTTTGACTTTTGATTTTTTCAAGCATTTCAGATGCCGACCTACCTTCATAGTCTTTATAATTATCTACAATGTTGCAGGATTTTTTACTTTCAAAATAAGTATAAGATAGCCCCATTCCACCGGTAGAAGTTGTAACGATTGTATACCCCAGGCCGAGACTTACTATTTCTACGTTAACACTTAAGGCACTATCGTAAAAAATATCATAAAGTCTGTCATTTAGTTTCATAAATGTTAACATCCTTAAGGTTTTTTTGGTATTAAGAAAAATTTAAATTGGTCTTGCAAGCCATCAGGCATATAACATTTCCGCTCTTGGTTCTTTGTCTTTATCAATCTCAATCATTGCACCTGCCCGGTTTCGCCCCAAGGCGCAGTTAACCACAAGCGTACTTCCAATGAATGCTGGGCCAGGCCTTTCATGGATATGCCCACAAATCATGAGCCGGGGCTGATGCTTTTTAATTACTTTCTTCAAACTGTGGCAACCTGCATGAAACCTGCCGAACACTTCGTCCTGTGTACCCCACGGAGGCGGGTGAGCAACCAGAACCGAATCCCTTTTTACCAGGGGTTCCAGTTTTTCAATCACCTGTACTTCGTTGAAACAAATGCGTGAGCTAAATGGTACTGGAACAGTGCCGCTTACTCCGACAAAAGGGATGCCGTTTATGTTAACTTCCTTCAGATGCAAAGAAGAAATATTCGGAAAATCTTCCAGCAATTTCTCAACTTTTGGCAGATCTGTGTTTCCGCGAACTGCGAGAACCGGCGTCGGCATATCGTTTAATTGTGCAACAACAGTAACAGAAAATAAATAGTTGGTTATATCCCCGGCAACTACCAGTACATCGGGCTTGAATTTTAACATGTTAGCCCGGATTAATGCAATTTTGTTTGACTTGCCATGAATGTCAGCAACAGTATAGATTTGCATTTTAACCTTTTGTATCTATGCTATACGGCTTTATAAAAAATCTTGCTATTTCAAATAGTAAAATATATAATTAACCGAAAAATCAAGCTGGAGCAAGCTAGTAGTAAAAAAATAAGATATTCAAGGAAATATCTGCCGTGATAGAATCATGTGCATTTGGATTCATTGTTATTAACGGAAAAAAATATACGTCTGACCTTGTTATCTATCCTGACGGACATATAGAGGATTCATGGCGCCGGATAAGTGGCCACAGGCTCTCAATAGATGATATAGATAGACTAATTAAATCCGATCCGGAAGTTATTGTTGCAGGCACTGGTGTCAGCGGGCTGATGAAACCTGAAACGCAGATTGAAAAATTGCTCCATCAAAAAGGAATAAAGTTCATTTCACAGCCCAACCAGAAAGCAATTAAAACTTTCAACAAATTATTTTCGAAAAATAGAACAGGTGCATGCTTCCATCTAACATGCTGATTATGCAGTTGGATATTAAATATAATCTTTGTTAATTACTTTATCAGGAGGAATATAATGGAATTTCTCTGGGAAATATCTCTACAGGCTGTTGGAATATTAACATTGATATTTGGAATTCTTGGAATAGCCCTTTCGCTTTTACTGCTGTTCTCACCGAATACAACGAGAAAAGTAAGCAATCTATTTAATCGCTATATAGACTTAGACAAAAAAGTTAGCTACCTTGATAAAGAGATAAAAACCGAAAATTTAATTTATAGCCATCATATACTGACTGGAATCTGCTTAATTGCCGGCAGTCTCTTTATTCTTGTTTTTTTACTATTTAAGCTGGATGTTACAAGCTTTGTTAAGATTTTTTTCAGCTCCCAGAAATTTTATTCGATAAGCGAAATTGTTTTCAGTTCCATGGCTATGATTGGAAAGCTTGTCGGTGTTTCAGGAATTATCTTCGGAGTTATTTTTTTGTTCTCACCGTCGCAAATGAAAAAAATAGAAAATAAAGTTAATACATGGTTTTCTACGCAAAACATGATTAATAAACTCGATGAAACCCATCATGATATTGATACCTTTATTTATCGGCACGCAGTACTTTTTGGTTTGATAGGTTTAATAATTTCAATTTTTCTTACCGTCTTAGCCACTATAAATATACTTCACAAATAATCCGTTCTGGCTGAGAAGATTCCTTTCATGCAATATCCTTTTCCTTTACAGGTAGTATTATGTTTTAAGGTACCTAAACAGGGAATTTAAAAATTTGAATTATTTTTAGAAAATTACTCTGATTTTTACCTACAATATATAGTAAATTTATTTAAAAGCATCACAATATATGCCAACTAAGCATAATTATATATAAATAATGCATAATTATCTTGACTTGATAATAATATCTTGAGATCATATATTCCAACATTCAACATTTTCTAAAAATTTAATTTATAAATATTTTTACTTTAGAAGATTAAATCTGATTTTATTCACACAATTGCAGAAGATCCTGTAAATGAGTAAAAACTTTTTAAAGAAAACCAGGGAATCTCTCATGATGAGCAAGGCTGAACTTGCCAGAGAGGCAAAGGTCTCTCCGATAACTATTTCTCGTATCGAACAAGGCTTGCCTTGCCGTATGGAAACTAAGCGAAAGATCATTCTGGCACTGGGATTTGACCTTTCGGAAAAAGATAAAATTTTTAACGATTAAGAGAATCTTATGGTATTTGGAAAAAAAGACCACTTAGTTGGCCTTGACATAGGGTCCAGAACAATTAAAGCTGGCGAAATTATAGAAACAAAAAAAGGTCAGATCCTGAAAAAATTCGGTATGACCGATATTACGCCGGGCTTAATCGAGGACGGCACGATAAATGATCCTGAAGATGTGGCCGAGTCCATCCGTCAACTATTCAAGTCATACAACATCAAAGAGCGCAATGTTGCCATATCGATTGGCGGATATTCGGTTATTGTTAAAAAGATCAATGTCCAGACCATGGCTGAAGAGCAGCTTCAGGAAAACATTCAGTTTGAAGCAGAACAATATATACCATTTGATATTAGTGATGTTAACCTCGATTTTCAGATACTTGGACCGAATGAAAACAACCCGAACCAGATGAACGTGTTCCTTGTTGCAGCAAAAAAAGAGATGGTTAATGATTATATCAGTCTTGTCAACCTTGCCGGACTCAACCCCTGTATCATTGATGTTGAAGCATTCGCACTTCAAAATATCTTTGAAGTGAATTATGATACAAAAGATGAAAATATCGCTTTGATTGATATCGGTGCCGGTAATACATCATTGAACATTCTGAAGGGCAACTCATCTGTATTTATGCGGGACGTTTCTTTAGGATGTGGGCAAATAAACCAAAAAATAATTTCTCTTCTAAATTGTTCTTTTGAGGAAGCCGAGGAGATTAAACTCGGCCACCAGTCCGATAAAATATCCGAAGAAGACTTAAAAGATATTACTTCAACAGTAGTCGCCGACTGGTGTACTGAAATACGACGGGCTCTTGATTTCTTCTATTCCACATATCCTGAAGACCAAATTAAAAGAGTCGTTCTTAGTGGAGGAGGTGGCAACATCACAGAATTTCGTGAGCTTCTGGCTGCTGAAGCGTCTGCTGAAGTTGAAACCATTAATCCTTTTGGAAACTTTTCAATAGACAACAGCCTTGATCCTTTATTCATCAAACAGATTGCACCTCAGGCAGCCATCTGTATGGGACTTGCAATAAGAAAAGCGGACGACAAATGATACGAATTAATCTACTGCCTTTTCGAGCAGCACGCAAAAAAGAGAACATACGTCGCCAGGTCTCTATCTTTTTTCTCTCTTTTTTCCTTATTTTTATAGTTCTATTCTACTATAATATAAATTTAAACAGCCAGATCTTCAATTTGAATAAAAATATAGAAACAACAAAAAAAGAAGTGGCTAAATATAAGAAAATAAATAAGGAAATTGCGTCTATAAAAAAAGAGCTTGAAAATTTAAAGCAAAAAACTAATGTTATAAAAAGACTTGAAAAAAACCGTTTTGAACCGGTCCGCCTCCTTGACACAATGAGCATGAAAATAATTGCAAAACGGATGTGGTTCAAAAGTCTTAAATCGGATGATAAAACTGTTGGAATCAGTGGAATTGCTCTGGATAATAAAACAGTTGCAGATTTTATGACACGCCTTCAAAACGCCGGACTCTTTAGTTCGGTAAAATTAAAAACAATAAAAAAGATAAAGGTTAAAGATACTAACCTGAAAAGTTTTCAAATTTCATGCAATAAGATATCTTTAGTCAAACCTAAACCAAAAAAATCCAACAAAGCTAAAAAGAAATGAAAAAGTCTGATATTTCTTTATCATCTATTGAACCTTTTTTTGAAAAAATCGGAAAATTATCCAGGCTTCAGAGAATACTGATAAGCAGCGGAATTTTTTTGGTTATTATAGGATCATTTGTATATTTTTCCTATTATCCAAAATTCAAGACTAAAAAAAAGTTGAATAAACAAATTCAGAACCTTGAAAAAGACCTTGCCATAGCCAAAAAAAATGCAAAGGATCTGAAAAAATTTCAAGGGAAAATCAAAGAGGCAAAAGGCAGATTTAAAATGGTCATGCAGTCTCTTCCTGAAAAAGAGGAGATACCTTCTCTTCTTTCAGGCATTTCTTTATCCGGCCAGGATTCCGGCCTTGAATTTTTGCTCTTTCAACCAAAACTTGAACAAAGGAAAGATTTTTACGCCGAAATTCCTGTATCAATTAAAGTAACAGGAAATTATCACAATATTGTACTTTTCTTTGATAAGGTCGCAAGGCTATCCAGGATTGTCAATATAAAAGATATTAAAATTGCAGCTATGAAGAAAAGCGATGATAAGCTTAACACTTCCTGTACGGCCGTCACTTACAAATTTATAGAACCTAAACCAAAGAAAAAACAATCTAAAAAGAAGGGTAGAAAAAGAAAAAAATAGATAATCTGCAGGAAAAGACCAATTTATCATGTATAAATATTTTACCATAATCAGTATTGCCTCTTTGTTTTGTTTTTCCGCCCTTTTTTGGAGCTGTGACGATCAGTCAAAGATGCCTGGAAAGCCCAAAGTTGTCAGCAAAAAGGTAATTACTAAAACAAAAAAGACCAAACAGGCCGTAAAAACCAAGCGTTCGATATCAACAAAACCGGACTTGGCAAAAAAACCGAAAGCAGATATTTCAAAGATTAAAGATGTAAAGACAAGTAAAAAACCACTTGATTTAACACCTAAATCAAAAAAACTGACTTTAAAACCGAAAGCAGATATTTCAAAGATAAGAATTGCCATAGAAGACAAAAAACCAGACAAAAAACCAACCGTTTCAAAAAAAGATAGTGAAAAGTTAATTGCAAAAAAAGATATTATAAAACCGAAACCGGATGCTTCAAAAGCCAGGGATGGCTCGCCACCGAGAAAAACAATTAAAGCAACCGGTACGACAACTGGGGTGGTGGAATCATCCACCACACCCAGTCCTTACAATCCCTATGGGAAGATTGACCCTTTTGAACCATTATTTAAAGAGCAGACTGTTATTGCTGCTGTTAAAAAAAGGAAAAAACGTATTCCTCAAACACCGCTTGAAAAAATTTCTTTAAGCCAGCTTAAGCTTGTTGGTATTATCCGTGCCTCAAGTGGAAACAAAGCACTTGTGGAAGAAAGTTCCGGTAAGGGGTTTGTCATTAAAAAAGGTACATATATCGGTCTCAACTCTGGAAAAGTAATTAAAATACAAAAAGATAATGTCATTATCGAGGAAGAGTTTGAAAATGTTCTAGGCAATTTAGTTATCCGTCAAAGAGAATTAAAACTTCATAAGCCCTCTGGAGAAAAATAACATGGTTGATTTAATCACAAGATATTGCAAAAACGCGGTTTTAATTATCTTCTTTTTAACAATCGCGGTAATCTTTACCGGATGTGCCTCCAATAAAGCCGCTATGGAAGAGGTGGATGATGTTGAAGTTTCTGTTGTCCCTGCTCTCATCACAGACATAATTACAACCGAAGATTCAAAATCAACTACAGTTCTTGTCAGAGGAAACCGCTATCTGACTTATACTTCAATTAAGCAGGATATTCCTCTGGGTATTCTCTTTTATTTTCACGAAACAGACCTTGATGAGTCGATACAAACCACTTTTACACCGGAAAGTAATATTATTGAATCAATCGAAACTTCGGAATTGGCTGATCAGGAGGGTACAACAAGAATTCTAATCTCATTAAAAAAAGACATACCTTATGAAGTAACTCCTGATGACACAGGTATTAAAATATCATTTTTAAAGACACTTGATATATCAGCGTCTTCAGATCTAATAGAATCTGAAAAGGAGGCGACCGAAATAATACAGGCAGCAAAGCCTGTTGAAGAAGAGACCCCTGCTGCAACCCGCCTGAAATCGGTTCATGCATTAAAATTTGAAGAAAATATAAAAATCAATGTCAATGCAGATGGTGTAATTAAAAATTATAAATCATTTACCATAGACGCTCCTGCCAGAATCGTGTTTGATATTTTTAACATTAAAAGTCCTTATAAAAAGCAACAAACGGTTCCTGTTAACAGTAAGTGGGTAAGCCGAGTTCGCCACTTCGGATATCCCAATAAGGTGCGAATTGTTCTGGATACAAAAAAGAAGTTTCTTTCCGCCTTTTCTGCACATCCTGCAAACACAGGTCTTGTAATCAATGTGGGAAAAGATACAGTTGCCCCTGTCATGGCAAGTCATAAAAAAGTTTTTATACCTGAGAAAAAAGCCGCTGTGCAAGAAGTACAACCTGCTGTTAGTATTGAAATAAAGAAGCTCAAAACTGCCTATGAGAAGCCTGCATGGATTAATCGTATAGATTTTCGAAGTGAGGAAGAAGGAAAATCGTCCATAATCATTGGAACGACACGGCGCATTCAATACGATCTTAAAAAAGTTACGGATAAATTATTGCGACTTAAACTTTATGATACAAAACTTCCAAGTTATCGCAAACGGCCGTTGATCACCACGCGTTTTGAAAGTGCGATTAATCGAATCACACCTGCCCAAAAGCCTTCCATGAAAAATACTTCATTAGTTGTTATTGAACTTCGGGAGGAAGTTTCCTATGATGTTGAACAAAAAGATGATCTTATTTTTATTCATTTCCAGGCATCTTCAATTCCTCCCAAACCCTTTGAACAAGCCGATCTTCCGTCATGGAAAAAAGTAATGGCTCAGGCAGAAGCTGAAACAGAAGTAAAACCGGCCGAAAAGACTAAAGGTAAAATACTTGTTAAGCCTGATGATACTGTTCCACCCAAGGCCCTGGATACAGCCGCACCGGTAGCTGAAGAGACTATTTCCACTAAAGTCGATGGAAAAGGAATTGAAAAGCTTGATTACAGACACTCGGACAGGGTCTCCAATATATTGGCTCATCGTGAAGCTCCAAAGAAATACAGTGGCGAAAAGATAGCCCTTGATTTCTATGAAACCGATATTAAAAACGTATTCCGCATTATAAGGGAGATCAGCGGTAAAAATTTCGCCATTGACAAGGATGTAACAGGAAAGGTTACTCTAACCCTTGAAACACCGGTGCCGTGGGATCAGGCCCTTGATCTGGTTCTTAAAATGAATCAACTAGGAATGGTTTATGAAGGAGATATAATACGGGTTGCTACACTTGCCACTCTTGCAAAAGAAGAACAAGTTAGACAGGCACAGATTGCTGCAGAGAAAAAAACCAGGGAAGCGGAAAAAGCATTAGAACCGCTCGTTACAGAATATATTTCCGTTAATTACTCAAAGGCCAGTTCCGAAATACTGCCACATGTTAAAAAAGTATTAACAGAAAAACGTGGCACTATCAGCGTTGATCAACGTAATAATCAGCTTATAGTGACTGATACAGCCGAAGCGATCGAGAAGATCAAGGAAATTGTCGCAAGAATCGACACAGTAACCCCGCAGGTAATAATCGAAGCAAAAATCGTTGAAGTTTCCAGCAACTTTTCTGATGCCATCGGTATTGATTGGACCGCTGATATTGGACCCTCGTTTTCAAACGCACTTGACGGCACGTTGGATGGTAATGTTGCAATGAATTTTCCTGCTGCAGCCTCTGGCGTTTTGGGATTCACTTTTAACAGGATAGCCGGCACTCCGCTAGTATTGAATGCACAATTAACAGCAATGGAAACACGGGGGGAGGGAAAAATTGTCTCTTCTCCAAGAATTGCGACACTCGACAACAAAAAAGCTACAATAACACAAGGTTACGAGTACCCATACCTTGAAAGAGATTCGTCAGGACTTGCAACTGTTAAATATAAAGATATAGATCTGACGCTGGAAGTTACGCCGATAGTAAGTCCGGATGATCGTATTCTAATGAAAATAAGTATTAAAAAAGATGATATTGCATCAATAACTCCCACTGGCGAACCTGCTTTATCGACTAACGAAGCGAAGACTGAGCTTTTGGTCAACGATGGTGATACCATTGTAATCGGCGGTATTCTTAAATCAACTGTGTCTTCCGGAGACCAGGGTTGGCCCGGATTAAAAAATATTCCCCTCCTCGGCTGGCTGTTTAAGACAGAAACCGAATCAAGGCAAAATAACGAACTCCTTATCTTTATCACACCTAAGATTGTTAAGCTTGAACAGCGCCGACAGTAAAAACACATAATCCCGCTCGGAAGGAACGGGATTATGTGTTTTTACCAGAAAATACTTTCTGGTTCCTAAAACTATAGCAATCTATAAAAAAGCTTTATTCGCTCTACCGGCGGTGTATTAGCCTCATTTTTTCATCTTTTTTATCTCTTTTTTAGCTTCTACCGCAAGGGGTGTTTCCGGTACGAGTGAAAGGACTTTGTTGTACGCAGCATAGGCCTTATTATTATTGCGTGATAATCGGTACGACTTGCCCAAATAAAAATATGCCCTTGCAAATTCAGGCGCTTCTTTTACGGCACTTTCAAGAGCTGCCACCGCCTCTGAAATTCTTCCCATCGCAACATACGTTTGTCCCAAACCTTGTAAGGCAGGTACATATTTAGGTTCCATCTTGAGGGCTTCAAGATAATATTTTTCTGAAAGCTTATATGCTTTTTTCTCGTAATAGGCTCTTCCGAGATTATTAAGTGGAAAGTGAGGGGTTGCGTAGAGCATATTACCGGCA
>DAOWEJ010000001.1 GCA_030638575.1 Deltaproteobacteria bacterium
TAATATTATCTTGTATGCTTAGAAGCTGTTTTTTAATCTTTCTATCACATTTTTTAAGCCTCGAAACTCTTTGTATTATGCTGCTCACAGTGCTGTATGTTTTGATATTAAATAATTTGCCTATATTGTTAAGGCTTTCACTTTGGGGTCTGCCTTTTGGATTATCAGGTTTTTTTAAACGGATTTTCAATAGTCAAATTGTGTATCTTTTGACCATGCTGCATGTCTTCAGAATATAAAACGGAACAACCTGCCTTGAGTGCTGCAGAAATTATCAATGAATCATAAAAAGAATATCTGGTTGTTGCTGCTAAATCCAGGCCGGTGGAAATAAAACCTGCACTCGGATAAACTACATTGAGTTGCATAAATACTTTTTCCAGGTACTCCTTTGCCGCAAGCACCGGCATAGGGCTTTTGAATTTTTTAGTAGCAACATTAAAAAATTCCTGAATAACCTGAATGCTGATATAGCCTCTGCCGTCACTTAATGCATTTTTGATTATTGATTTAGCCTTTCCCCTTTTGTCTTGATTGTTTAGGTCGAATGAATAGATAAAAACATTTGTATCGATAAAATAATTAGCGTTCATTCATTTCTTCTCTCGTAAACTTTTTTCCAGCACATACATTCTTTAATGATTCCATTAAATTATCATATTCAACACCAATGTTGTCTCTGTTCGCATATTTTGCAACCCATTCACGAAAAAGCTTATTAAGCGATGTATTCTCCTGTTCAGCCCTTTTCCTGGCACTTTCAATCAAAACTTCATCTGCACTTAATGTTATATTTCTTATCATGTATTTCACGCCCCTTTTTTAAATTTGACACCTATATAATACACACTATCATAGTGTATTGCAACATAAAAAGATATGTAAGCGTTCACAGGTTCAGCGTTCAGAGGTTCAGAGTTGCTTTTTTTGTCGACCTTGCTCATAGGACAGCAGGTACTTTATGAAACCACGAATGGTGGCGCGGGTACGTCCGGAAGGCATTTGATTCACAGCGGCGTTAGATTTTCTCAATCACTTCATAGGCTTTATCAAGGGCTGCGTCCAGTTTTTCAGGCTTTGTTCCGCCGGCCTGGGCCATGTTGGGCCGTCCGCCGCCACCGCCGCCGACTACGGCGGACACCTGTTTTACAATGTTGCCTGCATGGTAGCGGTCAACAAGGTCATTTGAAACCACGACAATAATGAGCGCCTTTGATCCTGCGACACTTCCTAAAACAACAATGCCGGATTTTATCTTATCTTTGAATTTGTCGGCAAGATCTCTTAAAGCTGCGGGATTATCAACAGCAACCTTTTTTGCAAGAACCTGAATGCCGTTTATGGTTTTGATTTTTTCTTGGGCATCGTCTGCCGACACGGCGGCAATCTTTGCCTTTAATTTTCCAAGCTCCTTTTCAAGGGCTTTCTGGTCAGCAAGAATTTTCTCTACTCTCTGCGGCACAACTTCGGGCTTTTCTTTAACCAGCCGTGCCGTATCCTGAACAATTTTTGAGGTCTGCTGGACATATTCTACAGCTCTTTCACCGGTTAATGCCTCAATCCGCCTTACCCCTGAAGCAACGCTTGATTCTCCTAAGATTTTAAAAAGTCCTATGTTACCGGTTCTGTTCGTATGTGTTCCGCCACAGAGTTCCTTGCTGAAATCGGCAAGAGAAACAACCCTGACCCTGTCACCATATTTTTCTTCAAAAAGTGCTGTGGCACCGGTTTTAAATGCATCTTCAGCATCCATCTCATCCGTATTCGAGTTTATGTTTTCCCGTATCCTCTGGTTAACAAGGGACTCAATTTTATCTAAAGTTTGTGTATCAATCTGTGAAAAGTGACTGAAATCGAAACGCAGCCTGTCCGGAGAAACAAGTGAGCCTGCCTGTTTCACATGATCCCCTAAAACCTTACGGAGTACGGAATGGAGTATATGGGTTGCCGTGTGGTTTCGTTCAACGGCATTGCGCTTTTCCCTGTCGATTTTAAGGGATACGGTTTCATCTTTTTTAATTTTTCCGGAAACGATTTTTCCCCTGTGAATGATTAGCCCTGTGGGATCTTTGATTGTATCTGAAACCTGTATCTCAAGATCCTTTCCTGTTATAATGCCTGTATCCCCTACCTGCCCTCCGGCTTCACCATAAAAAGGCGTGGATTCCGTTACGATTTCGACGGTGCTTCCGGCCGATGCCTCTGCAACTTCATTTCCATTTTCAACCATGACAAGAACCTTTGAATCACAGGTATCTTTATCATGACCTATGAATTTAATGCTTGTTCCCTTTGCCGAAAGTTTCTTATAGGCATCAGTAATCTCAGAAAAGGTTGCAACGGATCGGGACCTGGTGCGCTGGTCCTCCATGGCTTCATCAAACCCTTTCATATCCAGGGTCATTTTTTCATCCCTTACAACATCTCTTACGATATCTACAGGAAATCCGAATGTGTCATACAGTTTAAATATGATATGACCCGGAACCTTGCTTTCACCTTTTGCTTTTATTTCAGAAAGAGTGTCGTTTAAAAGCTTAAGACCGTTATCTAAAGTTTCAGAAAATCGGATCTCCTCGTTCTTTATAACATTGGTAATAAAGGCCGATGCTTCCAAAAGTTCGGGATAGGCAGGTTTCATTATGTCAAACACAACGTTTGCAGTTTCATGCAAAAAAGGCTTTGTAAGGCCGATATTTCTTCCGTATCGAATCGCTCTTCTCATAATACGGCGCAGTACATAACCCCTTCCTTCGTTAGAAGGAAATATACCGTCGTTTATTAGAAATGCTGCCGCCCTGCTGTGGTCTGCAATAACTTTCATGGCCACATCAGCTTCCGCTGATTCTCCGATTCGCTTTTCGGAAAGATTTTCCACCTTTTTCATTATCGGCTGGAAAAGATCAATATCATAATTTGTTTTCACATTCTGGATTATCGAGACCATACGCTCAAGCCCCAGACCTGTATCAATGCTCGGCTTTGGAAGGGGTGTCATTTTACCGTCGGCATCCCTGTTAAACTGCATGAAAACCAGGTTCCATATTTCAAGAAACCTGTCACACTCACAGCCTACCTTGCACTCAGGCTTGCCGCATCCGAATGCCTCTCCCCTGTCAAGATGTATTTCACTGCATGGCCCGCATGGTCCGGTATCACCCATGGACCAGAAGTTGTCCTCTTCCCCGAATCTTACAATCATGTCTTCAGGAACACCGATATTCCTGTGCCACAGATCATGAGCCTCATCATCATCCAAGTAAATCGAAATCCAAAGCTTATCCTCCGGGAATCCGTAACCATTGGTTAAAAGATCCCATGCGAATTCAAGTGCTTTTTCCTTGAAGTAATCACCAAATGAAAAATTGCCAAGCATCTCGAAAAACGTATGGTGTCTGGCTGTGTAGCCCACATTTTCCAGGTCGTTATGTTTTCCCCCGGCTCGTACACATTTCTGTGAGGTGGTTGCCCTGAGATAACCGCGATTTTCCTCGCCTAAGAAAGCCCGTTTGAACTGGACCATTCCTGAATTGACAAACAGCAATGTAGGATCATCCTGGGGTACCAGAGATGAACTCCTTACAATCCGGTGGTCATGTTTTTCAAAATATTCTAGAAATTTTCTTCGTACATCGTTTCCGGTCATAGATTACTCCACTTTGCGTATTTTTTCATAACTTTATTAGCTCATAGCTGATAGCTGACAGCTCATAGCTTGAAGGATTCGATCCTTTTACTATGAGCTTTGAGCTATGAGCTCTTTCCCTTCTATCTCTAAACATGGTGTGCCCGACAACCGTGAACCGTGAACTGTTGAACCGTAAACCTTTTACTTCTTATCTTTAGGATCTTCTTCTTTCTCTTTCTTTTCAGAGAATCCTAAGGATTCTCTTACTTTGGATAGCGCGGAATCATAGATATCCGTATTTTCCTCAAAAAATTTCTTTACGTTTTGGCGCCCCTGACCGATTCGCTCGCCGTTATATGAATACCAGGAACCGCTTTTTTCAATGTCCCCTGTCTCGACACCTGTATCAAGAAGATCACCCGCTTTAGAAATTCCCTCACCGTACATAACATCAAATTCGGCCTCCTGGAAAGGCGGCGCTATTTTATTTTTAACTACACGCACCCTTGTACGGTTGCCGACAATCTCCTGGCCGTCTTTGACAGCCCCTATGCGTCGTATGTCGAGCCTTACCGAAGAATAGAACTTAAGTGCATTTCCTCCCGGAGTTGTCTCAGGGTTTCCGAATACCACTCCTATTTTCATACGGATCTGGTTAATAAAAATTAAACAAGTCAAGGTCTTGCTTATGGTACCGGTCAGCTTTCTTAAAGCCTGGGACATAAGCCTTGCCTGCAGCCCCATGTGCGAATCTCCCATTTCTCCTTCTATTTCAGCCCGGGGCACAAGGGCCGCAACAGAATCTATGACTATAATATCTATGGCCCCGCTTCTGACCAGCATATCTGTAATCTCAAGTGCCTGCTCGCCTGTATCCGGCTGGGAGACTAAAAGCTCGTCACAATTAACACCAAGTTTTTTAGAATAAACCGTGTCAAGGGCATGTTCGGCATCTACAAATGCTGCAATACCGCCTTGCTGCTGGGCTTCTGCAACGGCATGAAGGGCAAGTGTTGTTTTGCCGGATGATTCAGGCCCGTAAATCTCAATAACCCTCCCCCTGGGGAGACCGCCTATTCCCAGTGCTTTATCAAGAGCAAGGGAACTGGTCGATATTGCCGGTATATCTATTATCGGCCTGCTCCCAAGTTTCATTATAGAACCTTTACCAAACTGCCGTTCTATCTGACCTATTGCGCTTTCTACTGCTTTTTCCTTGTCCGGTGAAATACTCATTATTTCCTCCTTATCCGGATTTTAAACCGGAATTTAACTTTTTGTTTCAACCACAGAGATCACGGTGAACACAGAGTTCAAAGATAAAGAAAAATACAGAATCTTTCCGTGAACTCTCTGTGCAACATGGCGAAATATGTTTTTTTAAAAAAAACGCCAATTCATTATTCTTTAGCGCCTAAAGCCGCACTCATAAGTTTTGTATAAACAGCGCCTGATGGTTTTAACTCGCTTTTAAACAAAAAAACCTTATCGGCAATAAAGGTCTTTGATTCATATTCTCCGAATTCTTTCATAGCATCAATAAGCCGCCTGGTATCCAAGTTTCCTTTTACTCTTGCTATTGTCAGATGCCCTTTAAAAGATCTCTTTTCCTTTTTGAAACCGATGGCCTCCAGTTTTCCATCCAGGGTCTTTTGCAAACCGGCCAGTTCTCCGGTCTGACCGTTAATTCCAATCCATATTACTCTAGGGCGTTTTACTCCCGGAAAAACTCCTATACCTTTTACGCCAAGAGATATGGGAGCATACTCTCCGGCTGCATCGGATATTACCCGGCTGGTTTGCCGGATATTTTCGTCAGTGATGTCACCTAAAAATTTCAATGTAAGGTGGATATTTTCCGGACGCACCCATCTCACCTTGAATCCATATGCTCCTAAACCTTCTTGAATCTTACGAATAAAAGCTGTAATTTCCTCAGGAAGTTGAATAGCTATAAACGCTCTGATGGTATCAGAGCCAATTTCAAAACGTCCCATTTTGTCCAATCTCTGCGTCAGGCTCAAATTTTGGCACGCAGTGAAGCTTTAGCGCTATCCTCGAAATACTACATGTATTCCTGTGGTTAAAATTTTCGCCTTCCTTGACCTTGAACAAACTGAAACGTTTTGAAACTGGCTCATCAGGCATTTCTTACCGTTTTTATTTACATTTTATTCACAGGACATCCATGTTTATTGGCTAAAATTCAAATTTTTATATCACCGCCCGCTTCGGGCTTCGCTTTGCAAGCTACGACCCGACAAGTCGCTCGAGACGCAAAGAACGCAGAGTATATTTTTTCTTATTGTTTTCCGTTGAGAGGCCGGAAAACAATAAACAGCATACCTTTTTAAGTAAAATGAAGCTCCTTGCAGTTCCCCTTAAGTGATAGTGAAACCAAGATTCTGGCGAAGGCGTATAAAAATTCGCGAAGCGATAGGAATTTTTCTTTTCTGCCCTATCAGCAGAAAAGAAAAAAATAGTTTCTCTGCGATCTTTGCGGCTCCGCGGTAAAAATATTAATACGTATTACCGTACCTCTTGTCGGTTATCTTGACGGCAGCGTAAATTGCGGTTCTCCAAGCATAAATTTCCCCGTTGATATCTTTTTCTTTAAGATTTCAGCAATCTCACGGGCCTTTACGATGCTTGAAAGTGGTACGGTTGGCACCTTCTTACCTTTTAGCTTTATTTCACCGCTTTTAAGCTCTGCGTAACTGACCTGTCCGTAACTTTTGGAAATACCATTCGGGTAATCATGACCGTAATCAACAATCTGGGTGAATATATCTTCATCCGATATTGCCGTATAGTTGACCATCTCTTCGTTCAGTATGGGAATAGGAATACCAAGCCCTACAGCAAGCGAGCACCCATATCCCTGTATGCTAAGCCCCATCAGCCATTTGGGGCTCATTTTTTTCAAATTGCCCATTACCATCAGCGTTCCCGCCGGTGTAACGGGAATCCCCTTTTTTGTTCTCTTTGCGGAAGGCTTGTGCTGAGTGCCTTGCCATGTGACATATCCTTCTGCGCCGCCCAGGAAAATTCTGGTTCCAATACCGATTGTCTTATAATAAGGGTCGTTAAAAAGCGGGCTGAGCTGCCCTGCCGAGCAGTAGTTTGCATTGGCGACTTTCGGCTTTAAAGCGCCCATGTATGTATAAACTGTTTTATTGGTCATATTCACCGCACAATTATAATTTTGGTACCCGTTTCTTGGATTACAAAGTGTGGCCTGGGGAATGGTACGAAGGGTTATCTCCTTTTCGATCATCCGGTTGGGATAGCAGTCTGTTCCGTAAGCCGTTGCCTTTAAATGAACCTTTTTCCCTGCTATCAGATCCTGTATCACATGCCCCCCGCCATAGTTAAATTCGCCGGGATATACCTTGTTGAGCGGATCATCCTCACACGGCTCGGTAGCCCCTATGTAGCAATCAACTGCGGCGATGCCGGCGTATGCAGGTACATTATTAAACCAGACCTTGGACGCCTTTATGGCTGGAATCGAATGGCCTAAATTTATAAAAGCTCCTGAAGAACACATGGGAGCGAAGGTGCCTGTTGTCACGACATCGACATGCTTTGCAGCCTCTATCGGTCCTTCTTTCCTTACAATGTCTATAATCTCGTCTGCAGTGACCACCACAACTTTACCGGATTTTATCTTTTCATTTATCTCATGATAGGTTTTTTTGACTTTAAATTTTTTCATCCCGGATGACGCTCCTTATTTTGCAACAGATAATAGTCTTTTGATTGCTGGAAAATGATAAACCTACTTCCAGATGGCTTCAACAGCCTCTATCTTGGTTGTAATATTGTTTCTTAACCATGCTGCATCCCACCATTCAATCGGATTTACAAAAGTATTATGAATAAAGATGCCGAAATGGAGATGATCACCGCCGGCAAATCCTGTCTTCCCGGTAAGCCCGATGATTTCACCTTTTAATACATTCTGCTGTGTTTTTACATTAATGCTGCTTAGATGGGAATATATGCTTAGCAGGCCCAGCCCATGGTCAATGATTACTGTTTTTCCGAAAATACCTGAAAATCCGGCGTACACAATTTCTCCGTTGTTGGCTGCAGGAACAGGAGCATGCGCGACAGAAGCCAGATCAACGCCCATGTGAACCTGGCGGTCGATAACGCGGCCTTTATATTTGTATTCACCATAATCTGCAAACCCGGCCTGTCTTGCCGACTTTGGAAGTCGCAAAAAAGCTCCCTTTACATGAAAAAGGCTGTCGGTTTTTTGCCCTATTTCAGTTACTTTATCAAAGAAATCCTTTCGTAATTTGCGGCTGATCTCAGCAAATTTATCAGCCGGGGTTATCCGGGAATCTTGCCCTGCAAATTCCGATACCTTTTTATCAAGGAATTCATCAGAAATATGGACAACTCTTTTTTTAAAGGCTCTCCGGTTTATATAATATGATAACTTCCTTTCAGTTCTATTACCCGCTACATCGGATGCCTGAATATAAATTTTTGTCCCTGGCCCCTGGCTGTGATTAAGCGCAATAAGCGCCATTTCGATTTTTGAATCTTTAAAATACCCGGGATGTCCTGGAAAAAAATTGTCTCCCACAAGCACACCGCTTTCCGGGCAAATTTCAGATACTCTGTATATGACAAGACCTGCGCCCCCCTGGTTAATATTGTGGGCTCTGCTCAATACAATTACTTTTGGCGGCAGTGTATCGATTATTATGTTCTTTTCGATATAAGTTTTATTTCCGTGCCACCACCGGCGCCAGGAATAATCTGTTGCTACCAGACGCAAAATCGCCCTGCCATCTGAAATTTTATTTTTTCTCGGTTCAATCCTTACAATAAAGAATTTTTCATGCACCTTCCCTTTGCCTGCCGGAAATTCTTTTTTAAGCAGATCGATCGATCTGCCGTTTTTTAACAACCCGACCCATATTTTTCGCAAACCGCTTTTCTTGTCTGAAATATGAACGCAAAACTCTTTAGACATACTTATCGGAGAAGATGAAAGCTCAAGCCTGATAAACGGCTTCTCTCCTTCCAGACGTATCAGTAAAAACGATGCGATTGTCAGGAAAACTAATAAGCAAGCAGCAGCGATAGTTGAATATATTAATGTTTTCCTCTTATTTTTCAACAGGTTATAATTCATCCTTCCCGATTGATAAGAGTGAGATTAATATCAGCTATAGCAGCGATAATCAAGGTAAAGTTTTTCGTTTCTTGACTTTTCACAGTCCGCACGTTAAAAGTTTACGATCATCTCCAAAAGAGTTGATAGGATCATAAGGATTCAGGGATTCAAGGGGTCAGGGGTTCGAGTGATCCGCCATAGAACAGGCGGATAAAAATGCTTAAGAATTATAAAGAATTAAAAGTTTGGCAAAGGTCCTATGTAGCCGTTCACGGCTTGAAACTTGAAATTGGAAAGTAGAAATTCGGGAGACATGAAGGCCAAATTTCCAATTTCTATTTTCTAATTTCAACGTTCCGTGAACGCTTACAA
>DAOWEJ010000077.1 GCA_030638575.1 Deltaproteobacteria bacterium
AATCTTTCAATTCGATCAGATCGATCCCCAAATGCGTAAATACAGCAGTAATAGATCTGGCGTAATCGCCTGCCATCCCTTCCAAAGAACATCCGGGATAATAGGATAATTTCATCAGATAATGTCTCCACGTCTCATACGATAGATTTTCTTGATTTCCTTAATTGCCTTGGATTTTCGCGGCAGCAAATTAAGCCTTCCCTTTTTCAAAAGTGTTAAGCCTAAAAGGATCTCTTCTTTTAACGTTCCCATCTGTATCTTTTCTTTTAGGATCTTCGGCTTGAGGTTAAACGCATTCATCAGCCATAATTCATTAACTCTTCCATATCGCATTAGCTCTTCCATGAACGTCTGGTGAAATACGGCCAAATGCCTTTCTTTCGGCGTAATAGATGAATGGACAGCCATGTTGCGCAGATGATTGATCGTTTCGGCTACACCTACCTCATTGGGGCAATAGGTAGTACACATTTCACAGGACAAACAAACCCATATGGTTGAAGAGTGCATCAGTTCCTCACGCCATCCCATTTGAATATAGCGAATAACCTGGTGCGGCTTAATATCCATATAGTGACATACCGGGCAGGCATTGGTACACCGTTCGCATTGATAGCAGGCGGAAATATTTTCTTCGGTTTCCCCAACGATTCGGTTCAAAAAGTAATCTCCACGGTCACCGATCAATTTTCGTTCTTTTTTATCGGTTTGTTCCGGCAAGGCATCTTGGACGGAAATATGATTATGGGTCATTATCTATTCTCCTTGACTATTTCGTTCTAATTCCATGCCTAAACAATTTTGATGGCGTCGTAAAAAGTCCCATCTACTGCGTTGTAGCGGTTTTTCAGGCACTCGGCATACTACGTGTATTGCCTCGTCCCTGAAAAACCACCGCGCCTTGTATATAGAACTTTTTACTTAGCCATCGGTTATACTTTTTACGAGTTCATCAATTTTAGATAATTCTTATTTTAAGAAAGCAATATACGTGCCAATAAAAATGCACCTGTTTATATGTTTAATATAGAGAGCCAGTTTCAAAACGTTTCAGCCCGAAGTCTGCGCTTATCTGTTTAAGGTCAAGGAAGGCGATCCGCCTCAGGCGGATCGAGGATAGCGCTAAAGCTTCACTAAAGTGCCAAAATTTGAGCCTGACGCAGAGATTGGACAAAATGGGGCGTTTTGAAATTGGCTCTATAGGGTTATTCAATTGCCGGCGTAGCTTTATTGGAAATTCATAGAGGTGTGTGTCAGCAATTTTTCCAGAATGTAAAGGCCGGCAACGTACGATACGTCCCAAGAAGCTTTTTTTCTAAATAAAATCATAAGGCTTTATCAATCATTATTCCAAGCATTGTATCATCTACTTTTGCCATACCCAGTTTGCTGATTTCGCTTAAATTCCAAATTGTTTCCTCAGCGGTTTTTCCGACAAAACCTTCCGTGTGTGCAATACCATGATCATTTAGCGCCATATAAGCAGAACGAATTGCCGAATCCGTAGAGCTGGCTACTTTTAAAGCACATCCACTTTTCGCTCCGTCACAAAGCATACCTCCTAAATCGCTAATTAAAGTATTTACAGCTAAAGTAATCTTTTTCATATCTTTCCCATATTGCTGGTAAACAATGGCAACAGCCGCACCGACTCCTGCAGAAATTGCACATCCGCAAAGGGGAGACAAATCACCGGTAAAACACTTTATGTAACTGTTTATTAAATGGGATAAAGCAATACTTTGAAAAATTTTTGTTTCTTCGATTTTAAAAACTTTGCCGACATTGTAAGGAACTATAATAGCAACAATTCCCTGGTTTCCACTTCCACCGCTGGACATTACAGGGAGGTTTATACCGGCCATTCTGGCATCCGAAGCAGAAGTGGTCAATATTTTGCAGGAGGAAAAAACATCATTCAAAAGAAATCCCTTCTTCACTAAATCTGAAACATAATAACCGACTTTCTGTAACTTTTGTCCTGCTTCGGAAATTTTAAGATTCATATCAACGCCGTGTTTGATATATTTATAATCCTCATCGCTTATTTGCCCAACTAAATCAATTAACTCAGATATTCTCATTTCCTTTAAAATTGGTTTATAATCCTGACCGGCAGATTTATTTTCCTTGCGCTCTTTCTCAAAAAGTGCCCGATTATTTTTTTCCAAACGAACCAGATTCGTATGAGAATTTTCAATCACTGCCGTGGCTGAGTCATTTTCGGTTTTAATAAAAACCTCAATATACAGCTCGGTTTTTGACTTATCATAACCAATTTTTGCTTTTCTTTTCCGAATCAATGCATTGGCCCGACTTACCATTTCCTCTCCGGCACCTTTTAAAATCTCCATCTTTAATTCAGGCTTTTTAATTAAGGCCCCGAGAACACCCGCAATTAAATTACCTTTTTCTTCTCCTGTATTTGGGATTGTTACAGCAAAACCGTTCTTGTAAACTCCAGGATCAACTGTAATAATTATTTCTTCAATCTCACCTTCAATTTCCTGACCGGCAATGCTTGCTGCATATGCGACTGCAATCGGTTCGGTACAGCCCAATGCCGGGAAAACCTCGTTCTTTAGAACTGCTTTAAGAATATCCAATTTATTCCTCCTTACCTTCCTATGCTTTTCAGCCGCAGCGAGATCTTTGCAAAACGGTACTTTTCGAAGGTCTCGCCTTGTTAGAGGTGAATTCCTTGTAATTTTAATTAAGAGTTGCTCAATAAACCTAAAAGATTAAAGTAAAAAACAAAGGGAAATCGCCACATAAAAAGAAAAAATATTTTCATTGAAAATGCTTCCCATCTTCACATTCAAACAACAGCAGTATGTGATACGTTAAATCTATATTACTTTTCACACAGTCTGGTGATTTGTTAGAAATCCTTCTCCTTGTCGGATTCTTTTAAATGCAATACATCACCATAATGCTCTGCGGCACATTGAGGACATACGCTATGAGAGAAGTCTGCTTCTGAATGATCTCTTATGTATTTATCAATAGGAATCCATCGATTATCCGCTCGGATCTTTTTGCAGAATGAACAGACCGGAAGGATTCCCTCTAAGTGCCTTATCCTTTTTAGCAAAGTGCGAGTTAAGAAGGTAACCAGGAAAGCCAATACCAATACTATCGTAGTTTCAAAAATGCTTTCCATGAAGTTGACGGGGGTGGCTGGGGCTCCCAAAAGCCTGTGGGGTAAATCAAGTAATTCATCCAGCCACAATATTACTATGACAATGAGGAATCCTAATAGCTCGGAAACAATAATTCGTTTTGAAAATTGCGCTTTTGTCATTTTTTTATCTCTAATCCACAAAGCCTGCAGATATTGGGCAGATAAGCGCAGACTTCGAAAGGGAACGTTTTGAAATTGCCTCAAGGTATATTTAATATAAAAATAAGATAACTGCTTATCTAATCTGATTCGTAAATACTCGATAGCAAGTCCGGATAATTTTCCAGGAAGCGGTAAAGTGTAGCACGCCCCACACCCAGGAATCTGGCGGCCTTAGCCTTATTCCCCCCGCAACGAGTTATGGCATCCTGGACACTTCCCGCATCCAGCTTACGAGAAGGACCACGTGAATGTTGTTTGACTATATGTCCCTTCAATTCAAGAGGAAGGTGATATGGTTGAATGATTTGATTCTTTGACTTTATAATGGCATACTGGATAGCGCTTTGTAGCTCACGGACGTTTCCCGGCCAGGAATAGCCAATCAAAACGGCGAGCGCGTCTTTAGAGATGCCGCCTGTGTTATGCCCTTCACGTGATGCCTTTTCAAGAAAGTAATCAACCAGGAGTGGAATATCATCCTTTCGCTTTTTAAGTGGTGGCAGGTGAATTGGGATTACGCTGATGCGATAGTATAGATCCTTGCGAAAATTACCCCTGTCAACTTCATGCTTCAGGTCGCGATTGGCGGCACTAATGATCCGTACATCTGCTGTAATTGTTTTTTCACTGCCCACCCTCTCAAATTTGCCATCCTGAAGGACCCGCAGCAGTTTTACCTGTATGGCCTTGGACATATCTACTATTTCATCTAAGAACAGGGTGCCGCCACGAGCCATTTCAAATCTACCGTTCCTGTCACGGAATGCCCCGGTAAAAGCACCTTTTACGTGTCCGAAGAGCTCGCTCTCAAGCAACCCCTCCGGGAGTGCACCGCAATTGACCGGTACAAATGCTTTATTTGCACGTGCGCCTTCATTGTGAATGGCCTTTGCTACCAGCTCCTTTCCTGTACCGCTTTCCCCCTGTATGAGTATCGGGACATTGACTTCTGTAACCTCCCTTATAGTCGCGAACAGTTCTTTCATTTTGGCATTGCGCCCTATAATCCCTGAAAAGCTGTGCTCCTCTTGCTTTCGCTTAGTAATATCCTGCACGGTACCGATTGAACGCAATGGTTTTCCGTCTTTGCCGTAAATGGTCTGACATTTTTCATGTACAAATTTAATTGTACCGTCTTTAATTAACAACCTGTGAACAATATCATAACCCGTCCTGTTTTTTACTGATTCTTTGTAAGCCTCATTGACAAATTTTCTGTCATCAGGATGTACTGTATCTAAAAAAGCTTCGTAAGTTGCCCCAAATTCCTGAGGGTCTAAATCGAAAATACGATAAATTTCATCCGACCAATATAATATATTAGAAATCAGATCCAGTTCCCAATGCCCTATCTGTGCCAATTGTTCCGCTTCTTTTAATCTTGACTCGTTCTTTTGTATTGCTTCCTTGGCCCCTTTAAGCCTGACTATTTCTTTTTCTAACTCCTTAATCCTTTGTTCTAATTCTTTATAAGTCGGTTTTTTAGCCATTAAAAAACCCTCAAATCGCCTTTAAATAAAACCCTACATTTAAAAACACTGCGAACCCGCAATCCTTTGGATTAGGCTGCTTTTTGAATAAGTTCAGATTCATATTCTGGAAACATTATAATGGCAGGATGGACTTTAAAAGCATGGGCAAGTTGCTCTGCTCTCTTTTTTCCAATATCCACTTTATTATTTTCTAGCAGACTTATATTCTTTGCATTTAGACCTGAACGTTTAGCTAATTCTTCTTGGGTCCATCCTTTTAACTCGCGGAGCATCCGAATCGCTTCTCCGGTAGACAGTGTAGCACGCTGTTGAGCTGGTTTAAATTCATTTTTTTTCATTTTTTACCCTCTATTAATATTGATATGGAGTAATCTCCAATACATATACTGTTATTATATCTTCTTCAATAGAATAAATTACTCTATATTGTGAACTCAATCGAGAAGATCGCTGACCTTTCCTTTCTCCTTTTAACTTCTCGTCATGGAATCCAGAAAACTCCTTTAATATACTTGGACCATGACGAAAAATAAGATCTTTCCAAAGCTCATATTTTTTTATTACCTGTAATGGAATTTTCCGACAATTTTTAGAAATGTCTCTATGTTCATGAATACGCCACATTATTAATTATAATACCTTATTAATTTTAATAAGTCAATTTTTATTAAGATTGCTTTTACATTCATATAGTTCATCAGCGGCAGATAAATACCAGAAACAATCTGCAACCTGCGGTAAAAAATTGCAAAGGGAAACAAATTAAAACTATTGTAAAATAAGTAACCAACATATCAAGGAGCGTTCCCTAAGCCATGCGAGATCGTTTCTAAAAACAAATTTCGATCAGCGTCATTTAAATAAATATCCTCTATTCGGCATTCCTTCGATTCGATATTGACCTGGGTAATTTATATCCATTGAATTTCCATCACTCTTTTTATCTGTATACTTTCTATCCACATCTGTTCATTTTCATTCGTTATACTCCCTGTTAATACATTCATGAAAATATAGATTCAAATGGAAAACAGATAGTCGCGAGTTCCATACCACCTTGTGGTATGACATTTGCTTTTTATAGCATAAATAGCAGATAACTATTAACCAGGAGACAAGAATGGCTAATAACTTAAAGGTAAAATAGATCGAACAATGTGTTCCCAGATTTATAGCGGGTTATTCAGGCTGATTTTTTTGACACTAATTAAGAGGGCTTTTTAAAGACAATTCTTTCAGGGAGGAAAAAATGGCAACTCAAAGAGGATTGGTAATCGAAAGTGATGATGGATGGGCTCAAATTGTTGCAGAGAGAAGGGATGCCTGCGGCGGTTGTTCGTCAAATAACAATTGCCGGGCTTGCCTCACTCCTTCTAAATTTCTTATTCAGCTTTTTCTTGAGTGTTGCCTGGACATCAATTTCAGTTAAAACGCCGAATCCTTCCTGATTAAGGGCAGTCGTTACTTTTTCGACAGCTTCTTCAAATGGCAAATCCAATACCCTCCGAAATGCATACTCGTTTAAATTTTTCATGTTGACCTCCCAATTTTTCAAACACATCATTATTCTGCAAGAGAACGTATGGAGCCTGGAGAGTGGCGCTGTTTGATTTACGGTGTTGCCTCAATCCAACGAACGATATCTGATGAAAGCCGTTCATCCTTCAAAATATTCCACCCTGCGTTACGGATGTTTTCCATAGTGCGCCGGTTGATATTAGCACCCATGATGCGAACCACAAATGGATTCATCATATCAAAAAGAAAACCCATGATTGGATTACCTGGTCGCAAATGTTCCAAGAGAAAAAGGCGGCCACCTGGTTTGCAGACTCTTTTTAGTTCTCGAAGACCCATCACAGGATCTGGAACGGAGCAGAATACAAATGTTGCGAATACTGTATCAAAGCTGTTGTCCGGAAATTCCAGATGCTGGATATCCATAAGATGGATATTTACATCAATATCTAATTTTGATGCAATTTTCTTTGCATGGGACAACATCCACGGGCTAAAATCGATGGCGGTAACAGCCACATCTGGTGGATAATGATGTAGATTTTTCCCAGTACCTACACCTACTTCCAGCGCCATCGGTCCTGCTATCTTTGTTTTCAATCGCTTACGCCATAGCCCGAACCGCATCCATTCCATAGGCGCTTCCAACAGGTTATAGAAAAATGCTATGCGGTTATATCGCTTCCTGATTCGATCCGTATAATCTCTATTTATATTCAATTATTTTTACCTCTTCCCCGGCTAAAGAGACTTCCTGTCCACGCTGTAGTCTTTTCTTTCGCTCTTGCGTTGTATGGAGCCTTACAGTCTTTTGTAAAGATTGTAAATGAGTTAAATAAAATAAGAATATCTGTTTAAGACTTAAGTCCCTATATAATCCAACACCATGTGTCAGGCTGCTTGACTAAGCGGTTTGTATTTCAGCCATTTGGGGCACGTGTAGTTTTTTCTTCTCCATTTAAGTTGTATGTCTACGATCTTCCCTGGTTTTGAAATAGTATATAGCGCGTCAAATGCCCGTTCGAGCACAGTTGTCTGTTGAGCTATTTTGAAAGGTTCTCCCAATGGATGTCCAAAGGGCCAATGAAGATAAATCGTACGGGGTGGTCGAACTTTCTCTGTGTATGATCTGACGATCGATATCCCTACTGTTGGAATGCCTGTCCTCTCAATTTCTCTTTGAATCAATCCCACGGATTGATTACATATGCCTCATCCAGGTGTCAGGAGCACGGTATCTACATGATCTTCTGCGAAACTGTCAGCAATTTCACGAGCCTTATTGTCTATTAGATCATAAATATGTGAGCCTGTGATATGACCCATAAAACTGAAATGATGTCTTGCAACACTACCGATAATACCTGCAGCAACCATTTCTTTGAGCCTTGTAATCGGAAAAATAACATTTAAATCTTTGTCTGCATCCCGGTGGTCATAGTAGTCGTGGGTGATCACATAGTCCTCCTCTATCGAATTAGCTTGAATAATTCGATAGGTAGGATCACCTGTCGGGTCATTCATATTAAAAGGTTTTTGATAATTATGATGTACGCCGGCTGTAGTGACCAGCGCTATTTTGGACTCGGCTAAAGGTTTTTTTATCGGCATCCATGGAATATCTTTTGATTCCCATGGTGTATAAGATGCTATCAGCTGTTTTCCAAACCCTGGGAACAAATTCACCAGTCGAGCAATGCTCTTGTTTTTCAATCGATTTAGATTTTTCATATTTTGAACTCCTTCGTTTTTTTATAACAAAAGTATCGATTTTGGGTTTTTATCACGTACAATACATATATTCTCTGCAAAACGCATACCACCCACCTACTTACTTGAATGAATATATATTACTGTTTGAAAATATGGAAAATATGAAAGACCCTAAAAACCATGAAATCATGTTTTAACGATGTTGTTATAATAGAAAATAGCATTGGGTGGATAATAAATACCCAGGAGAAATGTTTTCTCTATTTTTTATTAAACTAAGAAAAATTGAAAAAGTCTCCAACACGTTGATATATTCTATGTTTTAACTGCTCTAATGTATTGTCCCATTGTGGCATAAATCTTGCTTTATCTATTGGCTTAAAGAGCAAGAAAATTGAAGATAATATTCTGAAACTTCCGCAAAACTGGTCACACAGACCCTGTAAAATGGCACTCTTGACAAAATAACTACAATTGTCATTATAATCCAACGATGTGATGATATTTTCCCGACAAGCAGGAAATGAATATAACCATGACTTCAAAAATAAGATCATCTGAGAATACCCTGTTTGACACAGGCAGCGTGATTGACAACAAATGGGTTGTTATCGAGCGTATCGGAAAAGGCGGCATGGGAGAAGTTTTTCGGGCCCACCAACTCAACCTAAAACGGGATGTCGCTATAAAGGTGGTCTCCGAAGAAATCTTACAGGATTCAGAAGAAAATCCGGAAGAGGTCGCTAATGCCATGGAACGTCTACAAAGAGAGGTTCAAGCCATGGCACAGGTGCGGCACCCCAATGTGTTGCAGATTTATGATTATGGATCGGTTAAGGCCCAGCCGAAGGGTTCTTCTGAACAAGTGCAGTATATCGCTATGGAATACGCGCCTGGGAGTACATTCCGTTATACAATGTCCGAGGAGGGTTTCGATAATGAAACCGAACTGCTTGGGGACTGGCTTCAGAACTATTTCCTGCCCGTTCTTGATGGAATGGAGTCGATTCATGCAAACGGCATTGTTCATCGAGACGTAAAACCTGAAAACATACTCATGGACGGTGACACCCCCAAGATTGCCGACTTTGGTTTGGCAAGATCCCCAGAACTAAAGGCTGTATCCAACTCCTGGGATGTGAAGGGAACCATGCCTTACATGGCGCCCGAGCAGTTTGCCGATTTCCGCAAGGCCAGCTTTGCGGCCGACATCTACTCCCTTGGGAAAATGCTTTACGAGGCCATAAGCGGCAAACTGGAACCGAAAATGGTGCCTTTCAAGGCGGTCGCCCTAAAAGACCCCGAGACAAATTTACTCAAGGCCATGGACGGCATTATTCGCAAAGCCACTGATGAAAATCACCGTCAGCGCTATCAAGCTGTATCCGAGCTGCGGCAAGCTATACTGGATGCACTAAAATCCGAAAGGTTAGAAAGAGACTTACCAAATCAATTCATTGCGAATCCCCCTGCTTATGTTCGTTGGCTGTGGATCGGTATCGCAGCAGTTCTATTTGCTGTGGGAGGTATGACCATCTACCATTGGGTGGGCAGTATTACTGAAAAAGAGATAACTATAAACACAGAGGTTTCAAACAGAAATAAAAAAATTAGCAAACTAAATCCGTCGGAACTAACACCGACGCGGATGGCCGCAGACGGACGCGAGATGAAGTTGGTGAATAGTCCGGAAAACGGCATGATGTTTTACGGTGACCCTTCACTGGTCACTTTTCATCATTATGTGGAATTCCTGAACGAGGTGAGTGACTCGTTAAAGGTAATTGATGGTGTGGCCAGAAACAACGAAGACATCTGGATCTATTTGGGTGACGGGAACGCCCCTTCAGATCAAATTACCTACCAACATTCGCGCTTCCACTTGCGGCAGGTAGAATGGGCTCCGAAACCGGTAGTGCGGGTTACCTGGCTGGGCGCACAAGCCTTTGCCCGTCATTATGGTGAACGCCTGCCCACCTTTGGCGAATGGCAGTCCCTGAACCAACTGCTTTCCATTGTGCCCGAGCCGATGCAGTTATCAACAAACGCTTCAAACGACACCATTCATTCCCATATGGAGGTGAATACATCGGCTGAAAATGGCAGCCGATCGCATCGCGAAGATGGACAACAGTCAGTTGTCAAGGAATGGTTAACCGAAATGTCGGATTCATCCTCAGCCGGTCGTGTTGTTGAATGGTCTGCCGGTATACAAAGTTTAACAAAGCGGTATCCATGGGAAGGTTTTTATGATGTGGGATTTCGAACCGTTATGGATGTCCAAGGGGGCAAGCGGAGCGCAGCCGCAAAGCGGTTAACCGGACAAAAACGCCCGATAAAATTTGAATAACCAAAAAAACTGTCGGTGTTTTTGTTTTGAGTTGAACCGATTGTTAGCCAGCAATCTATTTTGTCACAAAAAGTTTAATGCTATAATCCTCAATCTTAATCTGTTCATTTGTTTTTGGATAAGGATGTACAGCGGTTAATCGAATTTTATAACCGATATGTTCAATCTCTTTCGGCTCTAACGTTGTATTTAGAACAAGGGCGGTTTGAGATATTTCAATAACTATTCTTGCATTTCCTTCCCAAACACATACCGCTCCTTCAGGACAACGTGAATCTTCATCTACAGCTTTGAATTTTATAATTAAATTATGATTTTGAAGATTTACACTTTGTCCATAATTAATTTCAAATTCATTATCAAGTTTTGGACTTATTGGACTTTTTGAAGTATTGCAGGTGATAAAGAAACAAGCACTAAAAAGAAAAATGATATATTTCATAATTGTTCCTCTCTTGAGTAGTGAATCATACTGGCTAACGAAAAGCTGAGGGGCCGGGCGGCGGGCGCCATGGGCTTACCCGAAGCCCCTGAAGTTTGAAAAAAGACTTAAATAGCAGAGCGGCTCACCTATCCCGGCCCCTTCTCCAGCGGCATGTTATACAATTCGTTATTCTTTTTTCCCAAATATTATCCTTAAGTTAGGAAAAAACATTGGCGTTCTTTTCCGATATTCAATATATTCTTCACCCAGCCGCTTTTCG
>DAOWEJ010000034.1 GCA_030638575.1 Deltaproteobacteria bacterium
AAGGCAGCCAGGGTAGCAGAGGAGCATAGGTGGCCGATGACAGCCACGATGCTTTTGTCCGCTGCGAATTTAGAGCCGACCGTACCGGCCTCTTTAGGCTGGCATAGGTCATCGCCCCATAAAAGTTCCACCTTCTGGCCGTTGATGCCCCCAGCGTCATTGATCTCTTTGAGCTTGAGGTTGACGCCGGCCTTGATGTTGTCACCATATGCTGCCAGATCCCCTGTGAAAGGCGATGCAACGCCGATCCTGACAGGTTCGGCAACTTCCTTTACTTCTACCTTCTCCTCTGGTTTTTCAGTTTCACATGCATAAAAGAAAAAACCTGCCAGAACAACAAGCATTCCGATAACAAATAATTTTCCAAAACGATTTTTCATGATAATTACCCCCTTTTTTAATTGTTTTAACGATATACAAACAATCCAACTACGAAACTAAAAACGTAGCTTTAAAAGACGTGGCCTTATATAAAAAGGGATGAAAATGATTCGTCATGTAATGACAAAACAGCCTATCAAACAGTATATGCCTGAGAAAAAAGGGCGGTTGCAGCACCTACTGCCGAGTTTCATTATATAATAAGATGCAGGATTCGAGTCAAGACAGAATTTGCTTATTATAGTTTATATAAAGAAATCATGTCGATTTATTATAAAAGTCAGATATAGTTAAGTGGTGAAGTAGCTGTTATAATGACTATATATTATATTTGCGTGGGAATTGATGGTTTCGCAAAAAGTTTGCTTTCCCCTCCACTATCACAGAAGCGGGAACTTCGACAAGGAGAGCGAATTTTTTGACTCTTTACGACTCCTCGGAATTGATGAATTCGTAAAAAGTCTTTGAATAAGCGCCGGATGGCTAAGTAAAAAGGCTCATATACAAGGCGTAGTGGTTTTTCAGGGACGAGACAATACATATAGTATGTCGAGTTCCTGAAAAACCGCTACAACGCAGTAGATGAGACTTTTTACGACGCCATCAAAGCCAACGCCTTTTCTATATCCATCTGAACTTTATTTTTCCCCTGCGACGCATCAATCACCCTAAACCGCTGGGGTTCAAGGCGTGCAAGTTCAAGGTAGCCTTTCCTTATTTTTTCGTGGAATGAAAGGGCTTCCTTTTCAAACCTGGTCTCATCCCCGGACCTTGAGCCGTTATCAATCTGCTCCCATGCTCGTAAAAGTCCGATTTCAGAAGGAAGATCGAGCAAAATAGTTATATCAGGCTTTAATCCTTCAAGTATCAACTCATGCAACCTTGTTATAAGATCTATGCTAAGGCCCCTTGCATAACCCTGATAAACCAGCGTTGCATCGAAATAGCGGTCGCATATCACCGTTTTACCTTCAGATAAAGAGGGATTTACCACTTCATTTATATGCTGCACCCTGTCTGAAAAATATAAAAGAAGCTCACATACAGGCTCAATATCCCTGCTCTCAGGATCGAGAAGGATTGACCGGATTTTCTCGCCGATCTTTGTTCCGCCCGGCTCTCTTGTGATCACACAGTCATGTCCCTTATTCCCAAGAAATCCAGCGATATTTTTTATCTGGGTCGTCTTCCCCGAACCTTCTATTCCTTCAAGTGTAATAAACATAATAAATTAGCCCTACAATATAACTTGTCAGCTTTAGTTAGCAGCAGCTTCTTTTTGTGTCATGCGATATTGTTGCGGGTTACGGGTTGCGCGTTTCGTGTTATTAATCGGACCCTTCATCAGGATTTTAAACCCGCAACTCGTAACCCGGAACACTTACGTAATAACCAAACAATCAAGTTTAAAAAGACGCATTATGGTTAGAGATAACTGTCGTTGTATAGTTAATCCCCCTTCCCTCTGTAAAAATGCCGCTCCAGAAGGCGATGATACGAAGTCCATGCCTCATTCGGATCTTCTGTAGCTATAAAGTCACGGATGCCCTTAACTTTGGAGTCAATCTCGTCGATGTAGTTAAGCAAAACCGCCTCTACTGTTTTCGGCGGTTCAGGCGAACCGAATTCCCTTGTACCATGATGGCTTACAATCATATGCCTGAGTAAAACGGCCAGTTCTTCGGGAAAATCCTCCAATTCCTTGAGCTTTTCATCGACCATCATAATTCCGATAACAATATGGTTAAGAAGCCGGCCTTCGTCTGAATAGTCTATATTATATTTGTACTTAAATTCCCTTATCTTACCGATATCATGAAGTATTGCTCCTGCAATAAGAAGGTCTCTGTCGACTCCGCTATAATGCCCTGCAATCCTGTCCACTAAAAGTGCCATTGACAGTGTATGTTCTAGGAGACCACCGATATAGGCATGGTGCATTTTCTTCGCTGCCGGAGCATTTTTAAATTTGCGAACAAAGTCCATGTCATCCCAAAACTTATCGAAAAGCTTTTTTAGATGCTCTGATTTTATGGAAGCGGTAATCTTTAGAAGACGCATGAACATCTTATCGATGTCACGACGCGTTGCCGGGAGAAAATCAGACGCATTAACCGAATCTGAAGGAACAGGTGTCATCTTTTTCACAACGAGTTGAAGGATTCCCCTGTATTCAGAAACCATTCCCTCAATTTGCACAAAGTCACCTGAAGTTGCCGCAGCGGATATTTCATCAACCCTGTCCCACACAACACCCTTAATACTTCCGGTTTTGTCTGAAAAGATGATATTTAAATAATTTTTCCCATCCCGTTTTTGGGCCATTGCTTTTTCGGATAAAACGAAAATATCATCAATCAAGTCCCCTGCCTTTATATCATTTATAAACATATTTTTCATACAGTTCTCGCAAGTTATAACGTATTATGATGAAATATTTTGGACAAAAAGCACTGTTTCCAGCCCCGCTGAAAGCGGGGTTAAAAGGTTCACGGTTCAAAGGTTGATCCCTCCATGCTACTAGCCCAATGAGATCGATGGTTAAAGGAAAAAGCACTAAGCGATTAACCTTGAACCCGGAACTTTTGAACCTTATAACCCAGACCGACCGGATGTCCAATTTTTCTGTAAATCCATGTTATTTTAAAGGCTTATAGTTTCTGTTTGATAATAAATTACGAGGTCTTTCATATTTCGATATTCCAGTTTTTAAGATCTTCCAGCGTATTGTAATCAGTCATATCGCATTTAATCGGTGTTATGGAAATAAAATTTTCACAAATAGCGGTTCCATCAATATCGGGACTATTACCAAAAAACTGGGAATCACATCCCTGCCAGTAGTATATACGGTTCCTCGGATCGAAACGTTTTTCAAAATATTCAGAGAAAAGTTCGACACCCTGACGGCTAAAACGAAGACCTTCTGTTTCTTTTACGGGCATGTTCGGTATATTAACATTTAAGAATGTTCCGAAAGGAAGCCCTTTCTCGAATACCTTTTTTGACAGTCCCTTTATGAAAAGCGCTGTGTCATCGTAATGATTTGCTTCAGGCCCGTGTATGGAAACAGCGATTGCAGTCATTCCGTATAACGCGGCCTCTTTGGCCGCAGCTACAGTTCCGGAATAGTTGATGTTAACACCAACATTCGCCCCTAGATTGATACCGGAAATCACCATGTCAGGTTTTGAATCGAGTATTTCCAAAACACCCAGTTTTATGCAATCCGCAGGAGTTCCGGTTACAGCATACCCATTGTATCCGCCATTTACTTCAACACGGGTTGCACGAAGAGGTTCATTTAAGGTTATTCCATGACCAACGGCACTTCGTTCACGGTCAGGAGCTATCACAGTAACCTGATGATCTCCGGCGAACCTTTTATATAGTGCCCACAGCCCCTGGGCATGTATTCCGTCATCGTTTGTTAAAAGAATTTTCATAGCCTGTTCTCAATTCGATTTAGTCATCGGGCATTTCGCTGATGTGTCCCAGGACAAACGCATTTGGAAAAATAAAATCAGAATAAATTAGCTTAAAAGGAGGGGCCTAAAGGTTTTTTCTCCAGACGATATCTTTTTCAGTTAGCAGAAAATATCGGGTCACCCCTTACAGTATAGATTGATATCGGCTGGAGAAAAAATTTTTAGGCCCAGTACCACTTCCAAAAGTAAAATTATTCCCAAAATGCGTTTACCCTGTGCTGTGTCCAACTACGTCTTGACTTTTACCCTTGAGTTGGCTTTATACTCTAAAATTTGACCATGTTCAATATGTTATAATACATTTTATATTAATATTCTAACGCCCGATCCTGACAAATCTAAAGAATAGACTATTGATTATAACAAAAGAAAAAAAATTGGGGGGCTGGAAGGCCGGTTGGAGCGAAGCCCCGCTGAAAGCGGGGCTGAGGGCGGGGCTGAAAATGGAGATTTATCAGGAAAAACTATGAGGCTTGGCAGGAATATTGTTCGATTTGTACTCATAATAATTATTTTAACCATTATACATCCATATGCTATAGCCCGGCAGTCTGAGCAGCTGTTGGATTCTCTGGTCGACAGCGATCCTGAGACACCATGGCAAATTGAGGCAAACGAAATTTTTTATGATGATACATCTTCCCTTTACATTGCAAAAGGAAATGTAACCATAACCAAGCAAGATAAAACACTTTCCGCTGATTATATTAGTTTCGACCATAAAACCATGAAAGCATATGCCAAAGGCAATGTAATCATGACGGCCGGGGAGGATACTATTACCGGAAGCAGCATCGATATTGATCTTGAGACCCAGACAGGAACTGTGGAAAACGGTTTTGTATTTGTAAAAGAAAATAATTTCTATATTAAAGGGGAGAAAATCCAAAAACTGGGTGAGAACACCTATTACGTAGAAAATGCCTCTGTAACGACCTGTGAGGGTGAAAATCCCGATTGGATTATAACCGGTAAAAGTATCAAAGTGACCCTGGAAGGATACGGGCTTGTAAAGCATGCTGCGCTCTGGGCGAAGAAAGTGCCTGTTTTATACACACCTTTTTTTGTTTTTCCTGCAAAAACAAAGCGCCAGTCAGGTTTTCTACCTCCGGAAATCGGATACTCTGACAGATGGGGCGGATATTTCATCCAGCCGTTTTTCTGGGCTATTAATGAAAGTTCGGATGCAACGTTTTATGAACATTACATGCATCGCCGCGGGCATAAACTCGGCCTTGAATACCGATATGTTTTAAGTGAACAATCAAAAGGAACCTTGATGTATGACGATTTAAATGACAGAAAAATAGATGACGGCACTTTGGATTCAAGCAAAAAATGGGGATATGAAAACGATGATGAAATAAGACCAAATAACCATCGTTACTGGTTCAGGATGAGTCATCATCAGGCCATGCCAATGGACTTTTTTGCAACGCTCAACCTGGACATTGTAAGCGACCAGGACTACCTCTATGAATTTAAGGACGGCATGACTGGATTTAAGGAAACCGAAAAATATTTTGATAAAAACTTCGGCAGGGTGTTTGATGACTATAACGATCCGGTCAGGACAAACTGGCTGAATTTGAATAGAAGCTGGGCCAAATACAGTTTTATGGCCAAAGGACTCTGGTATGATGATGTAATAAACAGGAGGTGGAAAGATACAGATACTACTTTACAGAAACTTCCCTTTATCGGATTTTACGGGTCAAAACAACAGACCTTTAAAAGCCCTTTTTACTTTGACCTTGACTCGGAATACACAAACTTTTACAGCAAAGACGGCCAGAGGGGCCATAGGGCTGATCTGTACCCGAGGCTTTATCTCCCATTGAAATTAAAAAATTATCTTTCTTTCGAACCTTCCGCAGGTGTTCGAGAGACTTTCTGGTACATGGAGAAAAAAGAAACGGGCGAGGAATACTCCGAAGAAGAAAAACAAAGATTCAGCAGACAGATTTTCGATATAAAACTGGACCTTTCCTCGGAATTACATAAAGTATATGCAACCGATATGTTCGGTACCGCCGCCACTAAGCACTCAGTAATACCCCAGGTTATTTACGAATACATACCGGAACAGGATCAGGATAAACTCCCCGACTTTGATGTTGATTCCATAGATCGCATTGAAAAAAAGAACCTTGTCACTTATTCACTCACAAACACATTTACTTCAAAATCAAAGAGTGTGATAAAAACCGACGGGAGTTTAATTAGTGAAGATAACGAACCGGCAACCTATGATTACAGGGAATTCCTCTGGTTCAAGCTGGAACAAAGCTATGATATTTATGAAGCAAGAGAAGATGATCCTGAAAAGTGGGAAAACCAAACCAACCAGAGGCCTTTTTTACCTTTAAAAGGTGAACTTGAGTTTAATCCGGGTAAGTATTTATCGATTCGAGGTGACGCCGAGTGGTGCACCTATGATGACAAGCTTTTATCCCGCAATATTGAAGCAATAATATCGGATAATCGTGGGGACAGACTGTCTGTGGAGTACAGGAACACACCCGGTTCCATTGAATCGATTTCTGCAGATTTATCTTTCAAAATATCAGACAGGCTCATTGCTTCTGCAGAATATGAATATAATATTCTTCAAAATGAAAGAATCATAATCGGCGCCGGTCTTGTATATAAGGCGCAATGCTGGTCCATAACGCTGGGCTGCACTGATGAGCCTGATGACCGCAAATATGAATTTTCGATCAATCTGTATGGACTTGGAGAGCTTGGTAATTAGAGGAAATGTAATATTTTAGCGTCTTGAAAAAATAATTTTACCAATATATTTTGAACTGCAAGATGCAAAACAGGCCGAAGCTTTTCGTCAAAAGGACGAAGGTTTTAAACATGGTAAATGGAAAAATAAAAATGACAACAAAACTCTCATATGCCTGGTACGTTCTTCATACAAAAAGCAGGTTTGAAAACGTAGTGAACGATGGGCTGTTCAAAAAGTCAATGGAGGTTTTTCTCCCTAAAATTCAGGTTAGAAGCAAACGCCGTGACAGAAAAGTCATGATCAGGGTTCCCCTTTTCCCCGGCTATCTGTTTGTTAAAACCGATCTTAATCCGTATGAGCATCTAGAGATTGTTAAAACAGCCGGAGCTGTTCGCTTAATCGGCACACATGAAAGCCCTGTTCCGGTTCCGGAACCGACAATAGAATCGCTTAAAATAATGGTGGCGGGAAATAATGAGATTTCAACCGGATGCCGCTTGCAAAAAGGAGACCGGGTTATTGTGGTATCCGGTCCTTTTACCGGAGTAACAGGAACTTTTGTCCGTTACAGCGGAAAGGGACGAGTTGTAGTTAATATAGAAGCCCTTGGACAATATGCCGGTGTGGACGTAAATGAAGAAGATGTTGAAATATTGTCCGATTTATTCTTATAACTACTTGACTTTTTATCATGTTTTATTTTATTATTATAAAGTCAATGACACAATGACATTGATTTTAAAATATTAACCAATATCCACCATAAATTGCGGGAAGGAGGATGTATGAATAAGCTGGAGCTTATCTCCGCTATGAAAACAAAAGCAAACATCTCAAAGTCAGATGCTGCAAATGTAATTCAAATTTTTTTTGATAATATGGCGCATGCTATGTCTCGAGGGGAGCGTGTTGAAATTCGGGGTTTATGCAGCTTTTTTGTTAAAAATTACAAAAGCTACACCGGAAGGAACCCTAAGTCCGGTGAAAAAGTCACAATAAAGCCTAAAAAACTCCCATTTTTCAAAGCCGGAAAAGAGCTGAAAGAACGGGTTGACTTTTAAATTTGTGTCATAAGTTCATTTCGATAATAGATCAAAAACGGCCCGTACGAATCTTAGCCACCTTTCTTAAAAAGAGTAGCATCCCTCACGCCCTCCTTTTTACAGGAATTGAAGGGGTAGGCAAAAAAGAGGCTGCCATTACTTTTGCCATGGCGTGCAATTGTATGGTTGAAAAGGCAGAGCGACTTAAGAAATTTAAAAATAACTATAGAAGCGAAAATGACCTGCTGGCGGCGGTCAGTCCATGCGGTAGCTGCCGATCATGCCGTAAAATCGATTCAGGTAACCATCCTGATATCATAGAGATAAAGCCTTCCGGACCTTTTATTAAGATTGATCAAATAAGAGATTTTTGTGATATCCTTGCGATGAAACCCTACGAGGCAAGGATAAGGGTGGTTATAATATCCGATGCCCATGCAATGAATCCTGCGGCCGGAAATGCCCTCCTTAAGATGCTGGAGGAACCGCCTGACAGTACAATTTTAATACTAACTACCTATCAGACATCCGATCTACTGCCAACTATTGTATCCCGTTGCCGGCATATCAGGTTCAACCCGATTACCAGGGAAAGTATAAAAACCCTGCTAATTGAAAATGAAAAACTTGATCCGGATGATGCTTTCATAATAGCAGCCATGGCAAAAGGGAGTATTTCAAAGGCATTTGCCATGAGCAAGTCAAACTGGATGAACCGCAGGAACTGGCTGATAAATGCCGGCGGCCTGGATCAACCGGAGTCTCTATCTTCAAAGCCTTCCGGCATGCTTTTGTCATTTGCCGAAGAGCTGTCAAAAAAGAAAGATTTGCTTTCAGACTCCCTTGAAACCATTAAATCCTGGTTAAGAGACCTTGTCATATTTAAATTCTGCCCTGAAAAAATGATAAACAAAGACTTGACCGATAAGATTCAATATGCTTCACAAAAGGTTTGCTTATCGTCGCTACTTTCCAAAATAGAGGCGATCGAAACGGCCCAGAAGGATATTAAGTCAAACGCCAATTTAAGGTTAACTTTAGAAACTATGATGCTTCGGATTGCAGGAACCCAGGAGAAAGGGAATCTGTATTAGTTTAGATCACCTGAATACTCATTTGGGCAAGTTTTTCAGAGCGCTAAAATAATACGAAAATCTAAAATATTATGTCAATTTAACGTGTAAGCTATATGAAAAAAGTAGTAGGAATAAAATTTAAATCCTCCGGCAAAGTTTATGACTTCGACTGCGGGGCATTTGTACTATGCCAGGGAGATTGTGTTATTGTACAGACTGAACAGGGGCTAGGTTTCGGAACAGTGGCAATAGCGCCTGTTCCCTTTGAGGAAAGGCCTACTCGCAAACCTCTTAAACAGGTTTTTCGCTTAGCCGGCGAAAAAGATTTTCTTAAAAGAGAAAAAAATATTGAAGCCGAAAAAAGAGCTCATAATTTTTGCTTAAAGAGCATAAAAGAACTCGGCCTGAGTATGAATCTTTTCTCAGTTGAAAAATCATTTGATCAAAGTAAATTAACCTTTTTTTTCACATCCGAAGGGCGGGTCGATTTTAGACAGCTTGTAAAGATGCTTGTCAAGGAACTAGGTGCCAGGGTCGAAATGCGCCAGGTAGGAATACGCAATCAGGCCAAGATGTGTGGTGGAATCGGAAGGTGTGGTCGTCAAATCTGTTGCTCGGCATTTCTTGAAAAGTTCGGACCTGTTTCAATTCGCATGGCAAAGGAACAAAATCTGTCCTTAAATCCGACGAAAATCTCCGGCCAGTGCGGCAGGTTGATGTGCTGTCTTACTTATGAATACGAAACTTACCTGTCACTTAAAAAGAAATTTCCAAAAATCGACAAAACTATAAAGATGCCTGCCGGAAAGGGAAAAGTGATCAGGCATAACGTTATCTGCAATCGAATAACCATACGCCTTGAAGATGGCCGGGAAATAGAAACAGATTTTGACGACCTTACAAAAGAGAAGGAATAGGAAAAATGCCGGAACCTTTCTACATAACCACACCGATTTATTATGTGAACGCACGGCCGCATCTCGGGCATGCATATACAACGATTATCGCAGATGTTGCAAGCCGCTTTAATACCATGCGCCATGCGGACACCTTCTTTCTCACCGGCACTGACGAACACGGGGACAAGGTAGTACAGGCTGCAAAAAATGAAAATCTTAGTTCCAGGGCTTATGTTGACAAAATCAGCTCTCTTTTCAGGGATCTGTGGCCCGAACTTAATATTAAGTATGATCATTTTATACGTACCACAGATCAATACCATATAGCCGTGGTTGAGCAAATCCTTCAAAGGATTTACGACTCGGGAGACATATATTTCAGTGAATATGAGGGGCTTTACTGTTTTGGCTGTGAGCGTTTTTATACTCAGCGGGAACTTGTGGAGGGTAAATGCCCTGATCATGATACCGCCCCTGAAATTATTAAGGAATCTAACTATTTTTTTAAAATGAGCTTATACCAGGACTGGCTCATAGATCACATCAAAAAAAATCATGACTTCATACGCCCGGAACGTTATAAAAACGAAGTTCTGTCTTTTTTAAAAGAACCCCTTGAAGATCTCTGCATTTCCCGGCCAAAAACGCGCCTCAAATGGGGAATTACACTCCCCTTTGACAAGGACTACGTCACATACGTCTGGTTTGATGCCCTATTAAATTATATTTCTGCACTCGGATATCCTGATGGCGATCTTTTTAAAAAATTCTGGCCCGTCGCCCAGCATATTGTTGCCAAGGATATTCTTAAACCACATGGTATTTACTGGCCAATAATGCTCAAAGCCGCTGGAATAGATATTTACAAGCATTTGAATGTTCACGGATACTGGAATATTGATCAAACCAAGATGTCCAAAAGTCTCGGAAATGTAACAGAGCCCCTGGAACAAAAAAAAATCTATGGCCTTGATCAATTTAGATTTTTCCTTGTCAAAGATATGACTTTCGGCCTTGATTCCAACTTTTCCGAGGAGGCACTGGTACAAAGAATCAATTCGGATCTGGCAAACGACCTTGGAAACCTGTTTTCAAGGATTCTTTCAATGGCACACAAGTATTTCAACGGAGTTGTACCTGAGACCGACCCGGAAGCAGAAGAAGAGTTAAAGCCCGGCCTTGAACCGGACGCACTGACTGCTGTTGAAGAGTTTGAAAAGGAAATGGAAATATTTGCCTTTCACAAAGCATTAGAGGCGGTCTGGGTATTTATCAGCAGCATGAATAAATATATTGATGTCACCGCTCCATGGGTGCTTGCAAAGAAAAAATCAGCAAAAAACCAGCTTAAGACCATTATCTATAATCTCCTTGAAGGATTGAGAATCATATCAGGTATGATCTACCCGGTAATGCCGGATACCGCCCTGCTGATCCAAAAACATCTTGGTATGGATGTTTCAGAGCCGTTCTATACTTTCGATCGGCTCTATGCCTGGAAGAGACTGGAGCCCGGCACAAAACTTTTAAAATCGATTACACTTTTTCCGAGAATTGACCTGAAAAAAATCAAGGCTGATATAAAAAGACAAACCGAGGCGGGTGATAGAGTGTTCGAAATTAAGCCGGAAATTACATTTGAAGAACTGGCAAAAATAGATTTCAGGGTTGGAACAGTTGTTCATTCCGAAGCAATACCAAAAGCAAAAAAGCTTCTTAAGCTTGAAGTTGATATAGGTGAAAAAAGAACAATTGTTGCCGGTATCTCGGAAAGCTACAACCCTGATGCCCTGACAGGCAAACAGGTTCTTATCGCAGCAAACTTAAAGCCTGCCAAAATCATGGGAATACTGTCCAACGGAATGCTGCTGGCTGCTGTTGATGATAAAGTATGCTCCATTGCCACTTTTGATAAAAAAATGAAGCCAGGAATATCTGTTAGATAGATTTAGAAACTTCGGCAACCCAACAATTTATTTGTAATACTTTTTCAAAGAAAATCAGCTACGTTTTCAAAACTATAATTTATTACTAATGAATAACCTTCCGAAATGCTATGGCATCATCCCGGCGCGTTATAAATCAACACGCTTTCCCGGCAAACCTCTGGCCGATATCCTCGGCAAACCGATGTTCTGGCATGTTTTTGATAGGGCCAGTCGATGTCCGGAACTCTCAAAAGTTGTCCTGGCAACCGATGACCATACGATTTTCTCAGCAGCAAAGAAACTCAATGTCCCTGTCTTAATGACAAGGGATGACCACCTGAGCGGAACCGACCGGGTACTGGAAGCAGCCGAGTCACTGCAAATTCCCGAAGATGCCGTTGTGGTAAATATCCAGGGTGATGAACCTGCACTTAAGCCGTCTATGCTAAGCGAGCTCACTGCCCCTTTTAAAAATCCTGATATTCACGCAACGACACTGGCAGTGAAAATTACACAAAAAGAAGCCGAAAACCCGGATCTTGTAAAGGTCGTTTTTACGTCAGATAAAAAAGCACTTTATTTCTCGCGGTCTTTGATCCCTTACCCGCGGGAAAATGATAAGTGCGAATTTTATGGCCATATCGGGCTTTATGCTTTCCGCATGAATATTCTTAAGCAATTCGTTGCGCTGCCACCCGGCGTTCTTGAAAGAATTGAAAAACTAGAACAGCTTCGTTTGCTTGAAAACGAAATACCTATCCATGTTCTGGTTACAAAACACAAAAGCATTGGTGTCGATAGACCGGACGATATAAAAAAGGTCAGTAAAATACTCAAAGAGCAAAGAGAATAAAAATGGAAGAACTTATAAAATCATTAATAAAAATCACGGGCATAAAAATTAGAAGCTTTTTCCAAAAAGCTTATAAACATGCTCATGGCTGTCTTCTAACGAACGTCTATTTCGGCAAAAGTCTAAAGAATGTGCCGGAACATTCTGTTATATTTTTTCCGTACGCAGAAAACCTGTTATGTTGCGGTCTTGCAGGGATTATTTCATTTAAAGGTAAAGAAAAATCCGGCCGGCCGGCCGATATTGCATCTTTAGACAGCATGGTTAAAAAAGTCGAGGAGTTTTCCTTTACCTCCTGTCTGGAAAACGATTATTCCTTAAGCAGTTATTATCTTGGCGGAAATGATCTTATTGACTCCCTTTTTCAATCGGTTCGCAAATTAAAAGATAAAGATCTTTTTTATAATATCTTCATAAGTAAAAAAATTCAGGATGAGCTTTCAAAATCAGCCATCCGCCTTTCCAAAGTCATCGATACGGAAGCAAAATTACTTTCTGATAATATGGGGCGTCTTGAAACCAGACAGGTGGATACGATTTCACATAGAATCGAAAATTTAAAAGATATTGCCTGGTGTATTACTTCTGAGGTTGTAGATAATATAAACAAAGTAAAGAATCTGCTTAGTCTTTCAGGAAACTCCCCGACCTTTTCTTCTGTAAACATATTTAAAAATATCAACGCGATCCTTAACTGCATAGACCGTCTTGAAGTAAGGGGGCGCGATTCGGCAGGCATCTCTTTGATGTTTATTTTTGAAAAGGCCCAATTCGAAAAATTTTATGCTACCATTGAAAAATTAAATCTTCTTGACCTGTTTAAAGAGCGATCAGCTCAGGAAATCCTGGTTAACAGGGGCATCAGTATAAATAAAACAAAAGATGAAAGTAAAAAAGAACTCATTACAATCACGCTGACATACAAGATCGCAGCCGAAATTGGAAAGCTCGGAGATAATATAAGTTTTATTCGAAAACAGATAAAAAACGACCCGATTCTTCAAACAATAGTCACTTTTCCCTACCAGTTTCACACAGTTTCTTCCCATACTCGCTGGGCATCGGTTGGTGCTATCACCGAAGCAAACTGCCATCCTGTTGACAACGATATTTCGGAAAATCAAACGGAAAACTCGGGGATAATCCATGTCTGCTTAAACGGTGATATTGATAACTACTTGAAATTAAAGAAAGAATATGAAACAAACGGAATTTTCATCCATAGTGATATAACCACAGACACAAAAATTATTCCTCTCCGGATCGAAAAGTATCTTAAACAGGGCCACAGTGTACAGGAAGCATTTCGTCTCGCAGTTAATGATTTCGAAGGGTCCCATGCCATATCCATGCATACCGATCTTGCGCCCGGTAAATTTTTTCTTGCTCAAAAGGGAAGCGGCCAGTCTATCTTTGTGGGACTGGCTGACGATCACTATATGCCTAATTCTGAAGTTTATGGATTTATTGAAGAAACCCAATCCTTTATAAAAATGGACGGAGAAACAATTATTGAAAGCAAAGAGGGTAAAACCCAGGGCCAGATTTTAATTCTCAGCCAGCAATCGACCGGAGGCGTTGAGGGCATCGAAGCAATGTATTATAACGGAAGTCCGGTTGAACTTGAAGAAAAAGATATTAAACATACGGATATCACGTCAAGAGATATAGATCGCCAGAAATTCCCCCACTATTTTTTGAAAGAAATTTCAGAATCCCCGGTTTCGGTGGAAAAGACTCTCCAAAACCGCTGGAAGATAAAGGATGACGAAAAAAAATCGTATGTTATCACAATTGATGAAACAATCATCCCAGAGTCATTGCAAACAGCACTGACGGAAAACCGAATACGACGCATCTTTTTTATCGGGCAAGGGACGGCGGGTGTTGCTTCCCTGGCATGCGCAGACATCCTTAATTATTACCTGAATGACCCGAGGATTCAAATCAGCGCACTCAAAGCATCCGAACTTAGCGGGTTTAAGCTTGACGAGGGGGATGATAACCGGAGCATGGCAGACACCCTTGTTATTGCCATAAGCCAGTCCGGCACAACAACAGATACAAATCGCACCATAGATATGGTGAAAGAGAGAGGAGCTTACACCCTTGCAATTGTAAACCGGAGGGATTCCGATATTACCTTCAAGGTAAATGGTGTTATGTACACCAGCAGCGGCAGAGATCTTGAAATGTCCGTAGCTTCAACCAAAGCTTTTTATTCCCAAATCGTTGCAGGGGCTCTCCTTGGGCTTTATATTGCCGGCCTTAAGGGTCTCAGAGATAACGACTTTATATCAGAGGAAATAAAAAAACTCCTTGAAATACCGCTTCATATGAGAAAAGTTCTGTCCATGCGAGGCGAAATCGAAGACTCGGCCAGAAGACTTGCCCCGACAAAGACATACTGGGCGGCTGTTGGGAGTGGCCCCAACAAGGCTTCAGCAGATGAGATACGTATAAAACTTTCCGAGCTTTGTTACAAAACAATTTCATCCGACTTTGTCGAAGATAAAAAGCATATCGATCTTTCATCAGAACCCCTGATAATTGTCTGTGCCGCAGGAACAAGGTCGACTGTTATTGGTGATATTATTAAGGATACGGCGATATTCAAGGCTCACAGGGCAACACCTGTTATAATCGCTGATGAAGGTGAAAACCGATTCGAGCCTTATGCCGAAGATGTCTTCCATGTCCCTGTTGTAAGCGAACACTTAGCGCCCATTTTGAACACTCTTGTTGGACATATCTGGGGATATTACGCTGCCCTTGCCATTAATGAGGGTTCGCGGTTTTTATATGATTTTCAGGAAGAAATCCAAAACAAAATAGACGAACATGCCAAAGAGGGTTCGGATGTTTATGAAGTCATTTTGGAAAAATCCTTTAGAGAAAAAATAATTACATTCTACAACGAATTCAGGAGAAAAAAAGCACAAAGCCGTTTTCCGGCAGCCATGGGAATTGAAGCTGCCTCAGATTTGACCCTTCTTCTTAAATATCTTTCAGGAAGGCTCCCTGTATCAGATTTTGAACTCGATTTCGGAGTAAAGGGAACGCCCCTTAATATGCTAAACAGCCTTTTCAGGTGCCTGGGCGAATCGATTAATTGCATGGCCCGCCCTGTGGATGCAATCAAGCACCAGGCAAAAACAGTTACTGTGGGAACAAGCCGTATTAGTGAAAAAGTTGAAGGAATACTCTTTGAAGCTCTGGCTGCACACAATTTCAATGTCTCCCAGCTTATTAACAGAAATATAGTTGTCCTTAAAAACCTCCAGGAAATCACTTCTGATATCAAAGGGGCTATTCGCTACAAAATCGGCAATCTGGACCTTCTAGGTGAACCAACAGATGGAACAACAATTGAGGTAATGAAGAAAGAAGGAGTACTTGAGCCGATTCCGTCACGAGTAGAAAAGGACATTATACTTAAGGGAACTAAAAAAATCATTGTACAGCAGGGTAATGTCTACATCGGTAAAGGCCGTAAAGATGACAGAAGCATTATTGTCATTCCAATAATTTCCACTTCCCCGGATATTCCGAATATGATTGGATACCTGCTTTTGCTCAACGTTGCTTTTAAAGAGAATATCCCACTTTCAATAAAGGTAAAGGCACTCGGTGGTAAATACGAGCATATCAAGAATATCGTTCAGGAAAACAGCATCCCATGGGACGACAGTTATATTGAACTTGTTGAGATTGAGAAGCTTTTCGGAAGATCAGCAGAAAAAATAGGGGAATTTATTGTGTCGAGCCTTGGCAGGTAAAATTTTAGATCTGTATCTGCCTGCTGAGAATTCATCATTAAGGATCATCTCCCGATTAGTTGTAGTTAATTAAGGCAAAATAAATTGGTGATCTCAAATTGAAAAGGCGTTATCATATAGGGTACAAGGGGTCAAGGATTCAAGGGTTCGAGTGATCCGCCATAGAACCGGCGGATAAAAATGCTAAAGAATTACAAAGAGTTGAAAGTCTGGCAAAAGTTATACGAACTCTGTTTAAAGACATATAGAATAACAGCAAAATTCCCAAATGAAGAAAGATACGGTCTAACTTCACAGATAAGAAGATCGGTTGTTTCTATTCATTCAAATACAGCAGAAGAGATGGAAGAAAGACGACCATGGATTATATTAGGATGCTTTATATAAGAAAACAAACCCCTGGCCCAGACCGATCATCCTTACTATATTGTCAATAAATGATTATCATTATGAAACTTAGCCTATACTTTAAGTAATCACCGAGTCGCGACAGGGCGGGCCTTGAATCCTTGACCCCTTGAATCCTTGGACCCTCTTCTCCAACTAAATTGGAGAAGAACCATCATTAATAACTTTATCTTTTTTATTATCGATATGACTGATTCAACACACGACATGAAATTAAAAAACAAAAAAGAAAAGAAAAGAAACCGCTCCTTTATCGATCGCCGCTGTGGGGATGACAGGCGCAACAAATACAATCTGGACTATTTTATAAAGGGCGGAAAGGAAAGAAGGAAAGAAAAAGAACGAAGGGAGCAGGAAGAACGTAGAAAACCGAATAATCAATAACCAAAACATCTACCTCTTTTTCACTTCATCGATTTCTCTAAAGATGCCTTGATAAAATCTTTAAAAAGAGGGTGGGGATCCATGGGGCGTGATTTGAATTCCGGATGAAACTGGCAGCCAAGAAACCACGGATGGTCCTTAACCTCAATTATTTCAACCAGATCGCCATCAGGCGACATGCCACTTATTGTCAATCCCTTTTCCTTGAGTATCTCTTTATACTCGTTGTTAAATTCATACCTGTGCCTGTGTCGTTCTGAAATATCTTTAGTTTTATAAGCATCAAATGCAAATGTATCCTCTTCAAGCCTGCACGGATACGCACCAAGGCGCATAGTCGCGCCCTTGTCAGAGGTGGTGTCGCGTTTTTCAATCCTTTTCGTTTTATCGTCATACCATTCAACCATCAGGTATATAACAGGATAGGGCGTATTCTTATCGAACTCGGAACTGTTGGCTTTTTCCAGGCCTGCAACATTTCGTGCAAATTCAATAACGGCAATCTGCATGCCGAGACAAATGCCGAAATAGGGAATTTTCTTTTCCCTTGCATAATTGGCTGCGCATATTTTTCCTTCAATACCGCGCGTCCCGAACCCGCCGGGAACCAGTATTCCGTCGGCATCAGTAAGATATTCATTGCATGTTTTACTGTCTATTTTTTCTGAATCAACAAAAACGAGATTAACACGACAATCATTGGCAATACCGCCGTGATATAAGGCCTCATTTAAACTTTTATAAGATTCAGTCAAGTCAACATATTTTCCAACGATTGCTATGGTAACGGAATGTGTCGGCGACTTGTACATTTCTACAAATTTTTCCCAGGCATCGAGCTTGGGAGCCCGGGTCCAGATGTTAAGCAACTCTATAATCTTATCGTC
>DAOWEJ010000028.1 GCA_030638575.1 Deltaproteobacteria bacterium
AAACATAAATCCGATATTCCGGTCATTGCAAAAATTGAAAAACCTGAAGCAGTCGATAATCTTGATGATATACTAAAATTTGCTGACGGTATTATGGTAGCGCGAGGGGACCTTGGTGTTGAGATGAAACCGGAAATGGTTCCTAAAATTCAAAAGCAGATCATACAAAAAACCATATATTCAAACAAGCCTGTAATAACAGCCACCCAGATGCTTGAAACAATGACTGACAACCCTATCCCGACCAGGGCCGAAGCATCTGATGTGGCAAATGCTATTTATGACGGCACTGATGCCGTAATGCTTTCCGGTGAAACCGCAGTGGGCAAATATCCTGCCAGGGCAGTAAGGATGATGGCCAGAATTGCCTCGGAAACTGAAAGCTCGCCTTTTATGAAGTATAATATTCAATACAGGAAAGACTATCGTGACCTGGTGACACATGCTGTTGCACAATCCAGTGTAAACATTCTCCACGAGGTAAATGCAAAGGCAATAGTTACATTTTCAATAACAGGAAAAACTTCAAAGCTGATTTCAAAACAACGCCCTTCCAATCCTGTTTATGCATTTTCACCTTTGAGGAAAATTTATAACAGATTGTCTCTTGTATGGGGTGTCACACCTTTGTTGATCCCTCCTATTAATGACACAAAACGCATAATAGAAGCAGGTGAAAAAATTATAGTCAGTAATAAATTTGCAAAAAAGAATGATCTTATGATCATTGTTACAGGCCTTGCCCTGAAAACCGGTTCCACAAATCTGATCAAGATTCACACAATCGGTAAAGAGGATTGACCTTCAAGGAGCGCCACTTCGTGGCTTGAGGAGCACTGCGTTTGAGGAGCGCTTCGCTTTAGGCCTTAAATCCGCCGCAGGCGGATGCTCCTCAAGTCCCGAAGGGACGCTCATCGAAGCCTGAAAGGCTGCTCATCAAGGCCTTTGGCCGCTCAGTAAAAGTACTACATAGGTATATTCCCATGTTTCTTGGGCGGTCTGATTTCCCGCTTGCTGCACATGATTTCCAGAGCCTCAATCAGACGCGGCCTTGTTTCGCTCGGGACAATGACTGCATCCACAAAGCCCCGGTTTGCAGCACAGTAAGGATTTGAAAAAAGTTCTTCGTATTCCTTTATCTTTTCTTCCCGTTTTGCTGCCTGATCATCAGCTTCCTTTATCTCTTTTCTATGGATGATATTTGCCGCACCTGCAGAACCCATTACAGCAATTTCCGAAGAGGGCCAGGCAAAGGCCATGTCAGCCCCAAGATCCTTTGAACACATGGCAAGATAGGAACCACCATAATCCTTGCGTGTAACGAGAAGCAGTTTCGGAACGGTTGCTTCGGAATAACACCAGAGGAGTTTTGCACCGTGGCGTATAATCCCGCCCCATTCCTGAGCGCTTCCGGGCAGATATCCCGGTACATCGGCTATGGTAAGCATGGGAATGTTAAATGCATCACAAAAGCGTATAAACCGTGTTGCCTTGTCCGAAGCGTCAATATCAAGGCAACCAGCCAGAGTCTGAGGCTGATTTGCAATAATTCCTATGGTTCTGCCATTTAGCCTGGCAAAACAGACAACCATATTTGCTGCAAAAAACTCATGGGGTTCAAAAATTTCACCATTATCCACAATGCTGCATATCACTTCCTTCATGTCATAAGACTGATTTGGACTGTCAGGGATGATTGTATCAAGCATTGGGTCGGTTCTTTTCGGATCATCACCGGTTGGAACTACAGGGGGATCTTCCATGTTGTTTGCAGGCAGGTAGGAAAGAAGCTTTTTAATCCTGTTGATTGCGTCTTCATCACTTTCACAGGCAAACTGGGCAACACCGCTTTTTTCGTTGTGAGTCATGGCACCACCGAGGTCTTCGAAGGTTATCTCCTCACCGGTAACAGACTTTATAACCTCAGGACCGGTAATGAACATGTAACTTGAGTTCTTTACCATGAAAATCCAGTCCGTCATGGCTGGTGAATAAACAGCACCCCCTGCCGTCGGCCCCATAATTGCAGATATCTGCGGAATAACACCAGAGGCTACTGAATTGCGATAAAAGATTTGCCCGTATCCTGAAAGTGAGTCAACGCCTTCCTGTATCCTTGCCCCTCCAGAATCGTTAATCCCTACAAAAGGAACTCCTGCTTTTAGAGCAAGGTCCATAACTTTGCAAATTTTCTTTGCGTGCATTTCGCCAAGGCTGCCGGCCCTGGCGGTAAAATCCTGGGAAAACGCAAAAACAGGCCTGCCGTCGACAAGGCCGTGACCTGTAATAACACCGTCTGAGGGAATCTCCACATTTTCCATGCCGAAATTGACACACCTATGTGTAACAAACATATCGATTTCACGAAATGTCCCCTTATCAAACAGCAGATCCAGCCGCTCTCGGGCGGTAAGCTTCCCCTTTTCATGCTGCTTTGCAACCGCTTTTTCGCCCCCCATCTGAAGGATTTTTTCTTCACGCTTTTTCAGATCCTTTATTTTGTTTTCCACAATACCCATCATTAGTTTCCTTTCATCTCATCAAATCAGGTTGGCTTTTTTTATTTTTCACCACGTATTTTCACTTAAAATTTCACAGATATTAAAAATCAAAATTAAGTCCCGCTTTTAGCGGGATGCAACTCCGTAGTGTAATACCTTTGGAAATGCAAAAGGATTACTTTATAAAATGGGAGCTTATTGTCAAGCAAAAAGTGCTTTAAAAGAAAGTAGCCGTTTACATGTTCAAGGTTCAGCGTTCAGGGTTAGGAACAAAGACAAACTTGAAACCCAGAAGTTCTCGTAAAAATGCTGGTTTGCCACATAATTACCAATGCGCCGCCAATTTTCAGATTCGGAATGGCGAAGCCGGGCCTGTCCTGGCGCAGCTTTCAAGCAGCTGGGCGCTACTCACATAAATATGCCTCCAAAATGGAGTCCAGGAATAAGAATGCAACCTTAAACCCCTGAACCTTTGAACCCGTGAACGGTTTCAAAAAAAAGCTTCTATGCATTTCCCTGCTCAAGGGCATTTAAGACTTTATTTGCAGAATCCGTGATTATGGTTCCTGGTCCGAACACCCCTACAACTCCGGCATCATAAAGGAATTTATAATCTGCAGGGGGAATAACGCCCCCTACAACTACCAGGATATCGTCGCCGCCTTCTTTTTTCAAATTTTCTATAAGCTGCGGGACAAGGGTTCTGTGCCCTGCAGCCAGACTTGAAGCACCCACAACATGCACATCGTTTTCCACAGCCATCTTTGCAGCTTCCTCCGGCGTCTGAAACATGGGACTGATATCCACGTCAAACCCTAGGTCGGCAAACGCTGTTGCAATCACCTTGATACCACGGTCGTGTCCGTCCTGGCCCATCTTGGTCACAAGTATCCTTGGCCTTCTCCCCTCTTGATCAAAAAAGTTATCCGTTCGTTTTCTTACGGAAGCAAATACTTCGCTGTCACCATATTCCGCTGCATAAACACCGGATATACACTGAGTTGTCGCAACAAAGCGCCCAAAGACTTTCTCCATGGCATCCGAGATCTCTCCACCCGTGGCCCTGGCCCGCACAGCAGGGATACAGGCCTCAAGCAGGTTTCCCCCTGATTCTGCAGCATTGGTTATATCTTCAAGGGTTTTCTGAACAACAGCTTCATCCCTTGATGCCTTTATCTCTTTTAATCTTTGAATCTGCTCTTCACGAACAGCCTCTGACACTTCACGAACATCTTCTAAGGGTTCTTCCTCTATCTGGTACTTGTTGACACCAACAATGACATCGAGACCCTGGTCAATTCTGGCCTGTTTCCTTGCTGCTGATTCTTCAATCCTCAGTTTCGGCATACCGGTTTCGATGGCCTTTGCCATGCCGCCCAACTCTTCTACTTCATTTATGATCTTTCTTGCCTCCTTAATGATGCCATCGGTCAAGGCTTCTACATAATAAGACCCACCTAAAGGATCAACAACATGGCAAATCTGGGATTCCTCTTTGACAATAATTTGTGTATTCCTTGAAATCCGGGCGGAAAAGTCGGTGGGAAGCCCCACAGCCTCATCAAAGGAGTTTGTGTGAAGGGACTGGGTTCCGCCGAGTGCGGCAGCCAGACATTCAAGTGTGGTTCTAATGATGTTGTTATACGGGTCCTGCTCTGTCAGGCTCCAGCCCGACGTCTGGACATGGGTTCTCAACATTGTCGATTTCGGATTTTTGGGGTTGAACCGGCTGATAATTTCATGCCACAGAAAACGTGCCGCCCTTAACATGGCGATTTCCATGAAAAAATTCATTCCCACCCCAAAAAAGAACGACAGGCGAGGCGCAAAAGTGTCGATATCAAGCCCTGCATCAAGTGCCGCCCTTACATATTGGAGGCCGTCAGCTATTGTAAATGCAGTCTGGAGAACGGAATTTGCCCCTGCCTCCATCATGTGGTAACCGCTGATGCTGACCGTATTATATTTGGGCATATTTTTAGAACAAAAAGCGATTATATCGGATACTATCCGCATGGAGGGCTCAGGAGGATAGATGTATGTGTTTCTTGTCAGGTATTCCTTTAATACATCGTTTTGTATAGTGCCGCCAAGCTGCCCCTGCTTTACCCCCTGTTCTTCCGCAGCAACAATGTATCCTGCAAGGATGGGCAGTACAGCGCCGTTCATGGTCATTGAAACCGTCATCTGATCCAGAGGAATCTGATCAAAAAGGATCTTCATATCCTCAACCGAATCTATGGCAACCCCTGCCTTGCCTATATCACCAACTACCCTGGGATGATCCGAGTCATACCCCCTGTGGGTGGCAAGATCAAAGGCCACTGAAAGTCCTTTCTGGCCTGCAGCAAGGTTTCTCCTGTAAAATGCATTGGAATCTTTTGCCGTTGAAAACCCTGCATACTGTCGTATGGTCCAGGGACGACCCGCATACATTGTAGCCATCGGCCCCCTGACATAAGGTTCAAGTCCCGGAAGAGTGTTTACATGCTCCATCCCTTCAAGGTCTTCGGCCGTGTAAAGCGGTTTTACATGTATCCCTTCCGGGGTTTCCCAGTTCAGTGATTCCAGAGATTTTCCTCTAAGCTGTTTTGTTGCAAGATCTTTCCATTTCTGTTTGTCAGGATGTTCAGGCATGATGTGCTCCTTTTTATTTTTCACATAGTTCAACAAGCACCCCGTGAGTCGCCTTTGGATGCAGAAAAGCTATCTTTGCTCCACCGGCGCCAACTCTTGGCTTTTCATCAATAAGTCTTACACCTTTTTCCTTTAGCTCACTTAAAGCAGCTTCGATGTTTTCAACGCGAAAAGCCACATGCTGGATTCCTTCACCTTTCTTTTCCAGGTATTTTGCAATAGGCCCATCCGGTGCTGTTGATTCCAAAAGCTCTACTTCACTTTCTCCTACCGGGAAAAAAGCTGTGGTAACCTTCTGTGATTCAACGGTCTCAGAGCCTTCAAACTCAAGACCGAGAACATCTGTCCAGAATTTTTTTCCTTCATCAATACTCTTTACCGCAATACCAAGGTGGTCGATTTTGAGTACTTTCATATCCTCTCCTTTATTATAACCCGTAGCTCCCAACGATTGTTCATGACACAAAAAGAAACTCTTGCTAAATAGTTACTACTCAGGTTGTCAGGTCCAAGGTTTACGGTTAGTAACTTGGCGTATTGTATGAATCGGATGAACTCTGAATGTTCGATTCGGAATCGAAACCTTCTCGGAAACCCTGAACCGTTGAACCGAGAACCTCTGAACCAGTTATGATAAATATAGCTGATAAGTTAAGTTGTCAGCTTATATTTCTCCATAACCCTTTTAAATCCCGGCATAGCATTTATTATGGTCTTATCCTCAACACAAAATGCGATTCTAAAATGGCCGGGCCCGCCAAACCCGCTACCGGGTACTGCAAGAATCAATTCTTCCTGTAGCGATCTCACAAACTTTACGTCATCATTAATAGGAGTTTTAGGAAAAAGGTAAAAAGCCCCGGGGGGTGTGACAAACTCATATCCGCATTCGGAAAGACCATCGCATAAAAGCTCTCTTTTCCTGGCATAAGCGGAAACATCTACACATTCCCCCTGGATGGCTCCTATTACCCGCTGTATCAGGGCAGGAGCGTTTACAAACCCCAGAATCCTGTTGGCAAGTGCTATGCCGCCTAAAAGCTCTTTTTTGGACGAAGCTCCCGGGTTTACAGCTACAAACCCGATGCGCTCGCCCGGTATGGACAAGTCCTTTGAATATGAGGTAGCAACTATGCTGTCATTATAGCAGGTAAATATGCTCGGAACCGTGTGCCCGTCATATACGATTTTCCGATATGGCTCATCAGATATTAGATATATAGTTCTGCCAAGCTTCTTTCCCATATCAGCTAAAAGATCGCCGAGTGCTTTGAGACTTTCTTTTGAATATATCTGTCCAGTGGGATTGTTAGGGGAATTTATTATAACAGCCTTGGTTTTGTCAGTTATTGCAGAGGAAATGGCATCAATATCCAAGGTAAAATCAGGTTTGGTCGATACAGGTTTTAAAATTCCCCCATGGTTATCCGCATAGAAATTATATTCAACAAAATACGGAGCAGGTGTAATAATCTCATCACCCGGATCGGTTATTGCTTTAAGAATTGCATTCAGCCCACCTGCCGCGCCACAGGTCATTATCACTTCGTTTTCCGTAACCTGAACGCCCTGTTCTGTTGACAGGTAATCCGCCACAGCCTTGCGCACATTGGGATAGCCTGTATTCGGCATATAGGCATGGCCCATCGCACCGGTTGAATCAACAGTTTCTTTAAGCGCTGTCTTAAAACTTTCAGGCGGCTCAATATTTGGGTTGCCCAGGCTGAAATCATAAACCTTCTGGGCACCATGTTCTGCTTTCAGGCGTGCTCCTTCTTCAAACATCTTCCGTATCCAGGAAGACTTTTCAAGTATAACCTCAATTCTTTTTGCTATTGTCATAGTTAATACCTCCGGCCAAATTGGTCAATTGTCCGTTGTTAGTTGCAATTTTCTTGCGTAATAGTTCAGCCACTAAGGCACAAAGACACTAATATTATAAAATAATTCATTTAGTGCCATTTTTAATAAACGGTATATGCTACATCTACAGTTTTTCAGCTATTGATTCTTCTCTTTTTGTAAAAGTTTTATAATTCATATCTATTCTTTGTGCCTTGGTGCCTTGGTGGCTAAAAATGTGCTTGCTTTCTTACAAGTGTTTAGCCGGTGACCGGTTACCATCCCAGCCTCCTGGCCTCCCAGCTTCCCAGCCTATTAGCCTTGTTAGTCGGCTGATTCTACGGAAACAACCTCCGGGATTTCCTTTTTCAATATTTTCTCTATTCCGTTTTTCAAAGTCATTTGAGACATGGGACATCCTGCACACGCACCCTGCAGCCGCACTTTCACCACCCCGTCTTGAACATCAACAAATTCCACGTCACCACCGTCTGCCTGTAACATGGGCCTTATTTTATTTAAAGCTTCCTGAATTTTTTCTTTCATGCTAACCTCCTGTTTTGTTTATTATAAAAATCCTTTCTAAACGCCTCAAATGCATCGTTTTTTATTGCATTCCTCATTTTTCCCATAAGGCTTGTGTAATAATGTATATTATGAACCGTATTTAATCGATAGGCAAGAAGTTCTTTTGCCATATAAAGGTGCCGCAGATAGGCCCTGGTGTAATTTTTGCATGTATAACACAAACATCCGGGTTCTATGGGATCAGTATCATGTTTAAAACGGGAATTGCAAATATTTATCGTTCCATATTTAGTGAACATCTGGCCGTTTCTGGCATTTCTGGTAGGAAGAACGCAATCAAACATATCCGCACCAAATGAAACAAGTTCCACCAGATCTTCCGGTGTTCCGACTCCCATTACATATTTTGGTTTTGAATCCGGCAATTTCGGTAAAGTAAAATCTGCAATATCAAGCATAATCTCTTTTGGTTCACCTACACTCACTCCTCCAATTGCATAACCGGCAAAACCGATTTTAACCATTGCTTCCGTTGACATATCACGAAGGTCCTTGAACATGCCGCCCTGGACAATACCGAATAATGCCTGGCCGGAGTTGAGATTTACGCGTTTATCAAATTCCCTTTTGCATCTTTCCCCCCACCGTGTGGTTAGTTCGAGAGCGGCTTTCGTATCATCTATGCTTGCAGGATATTTAATACATTGATCGAGACACATGATAATATCAGAGCCAAGGCAGATTTGTATTTCAATTGCCTTTTCAGGGGTAAGCAGGTGCTTTGAACCGTCGATATGGGACTGAAATTCAACTCCTTCCTCGGCCAGTTTTGTAAGTTTTGAAAGGGAAAATACCTGAAATCCACCGCTGTCCGTCAAAATAGGCCCATCCCAGTTCATAAACCGGTGAAGGCCGGAAAAACGTTGTATTACATCGCAACCGGGTCTCAAGTACAAATGGTAGGTATTGCCAAGTATTATCTGAACTCCGCATTTAAGCAATTCTTCCGGCGACAGTGATTTAACGGTGCCCAAAGTCCCCACAGGCATAAAAACAGGGGTTCTTATTTCACCGTGTGCGGTATTTAGCACTCCCGCCCTTGCGCGTGAATCTGAAGATCTTGAAATGATTTTAAAGTTGAACATAAATATAAGTTGGTTTTAAGTTTTAGGTTTTATGTTTTGATGAATTCGTAAAAAATCGAATTCATCAAAACTAATAAATCAACATCGCATCTCCGTAGCTGTAAAATCGATATTTATTCTTTATTGCTTCTTTATAGGCATTTAAAATATTTTCCCTTCCCGTAAATGCTGATACGAGCATGAGCAGGGTAGATTTCGGCAAATGAAAATTTGTAATCATTGCATCGACAACTTTAAATCTGTACCCGGGATAAATAAAAAGATCACAAACGCCGCTGCCGGAATCGACAGCTCCATTGCTGTATGAAGCATACTCAAGAGTACGCACACAGGTTGTGCCTACAGCAATAATGCGGCGCCCTTCTTCCCTGGCATTATTTATTGTATCTGCCGTCGATTTAGGGATAAAGAACCGCTCTGAATGCATGTGGTGATCTCTTATGTCGGATGCCCTGATAGGTAAAAATGTTCCATAACCCACGTGCAGGGTAATCTCAGCAATCTTAACCCCAATTGATGTCAGCTTTTCAAGGAGCCCTTTTGTAAAATGAAGCCCTGCCGTAGGGGCTGCAACAGCGCCCTTTTGGGATGCATACACTGTCTGGTAAGATGTTCTGTCATCACATGGTGTATCATCCGTGTTGCGCTTTATATAAGGAGGAAGCGGCACCTTTCCTATCCGGCAGAGGATGTTTTCAAAGTCGCTGTTATATGAAAACTTTAAAGTATAAACCCCGTTTTGAAAATCCGTCACTTCAGCCTTTAGCCCCTGATCGAAAAAAATCTCTCTCCCGGTCTTTGTACGTTTTGACGCATTAATCAGACACTCACTTGTAAATCCACCGGCACAGGCCATTCCTCCGGCATAGTCCAGAATTAGAACCTCCGCCCTTCCACCTGTATCTTTACGCCCGATCAGGCGCCCGGGAATCACTTCGGTATTATTTATGACCAGAATGTCACCGCCGGAAATAAAATCATGGATCTCACAAAACTCATGGTGGGAAAGCTCGCCTGTTTTTCTTTCTAAAAAAAGGAGTTTTGACCTGTCCCTTTGCTCTGCCGGCTTTTGTGCAATAAATTTTTCAGGAAGATCGTAATTATAATCGTTCAAGGAAAACATGTTTAATATCTCGTATTAGCTTAGCCCTTTGAAAAAATAGGCCAAAAGGAGCATTCAGGTGATCCGGTTTTAAGGCGGGTCCTGTTTGAATGTATTACAACCCTTCTATCTCTTCCCCATGTAAATCAGCAAAAGTCCGCACAGCATAAGGGAAAAACCGAATTTTCGAAGGCTGCCGTCCGGCATTTCAAGCATCTTTTCAACAACAAACTTCATCTTTTCAGGAAACGCAAAATAGGGAAGCCCCTCAACAATCATAACCATTCCAACAACACAAAGAAAAAAACTCATAATGTCCTTCTTTCAGAAATCAGGTAACAGTTCCTTTTAAATGATTCGGTGAAACTCGGTGAAAATCAGTGGTAAAATTGAATAATTCACCACGGAAAACACGGAATATCACAGATAATATTAAAATCCGGTTTTGAATTTCTATAGCCTTTTCATGCGTAAATTGTCAAAGTTTAATGCGGCCTTTAGTCTGAAAACCGATCTTTACAATTCTTCGTTATAATGGTAATTGGCTGGGTAATATAATATATTGAAAGGAAAACAATGGAATTTGAACCTGTCATAGGGCTTGAAGTTCATGCCCAGCTTAAAACAAAAACAAAGATTTTCTGCGGGTGTTCAACATCCTTCGGAGCGCCGCCCAACACACACACATGCCCGGTATGCCTTGGTATGCCTGGAGTTCTTCCTGTTTTAAACAAAAAGGTTGTTGATTACACCCTTCGTATGGCCATTGCAACAGACTGCAAAATCAGCAGCAGGAGCAGATTCGCACGGAAAAACTATTTTTATCCTGATCTTCCCAAGGGTTACCAGATATCCCAGTATGAACTTCCCATCGCCGAATTCGGGCATGTCGATATTGAAATAAACGGCGATAAAAAGCGGATCGGCATAACCAGGATACACATGGAAGAAGATGCGGGAAAGCTGGGTCATGACCCTGATAGACCTGTGAGCATGGTCGATTTTAACAGAACCGGAGTTCCTCTGATAGAGATTGTCAGTGAACCGGATATTAGGTCCCCCGAAGAGGCAGGGGCCTATCTTAGGCAACTACGGTCGATTGTACGTTACCTTGATATCTGTGACGGCAACCTTGAAGAGGGAAGCTTCAGGTGTGACGCAAATGTATCAATCAGGCCCAAATCTACCGAAACCTTTGGCACTCGGGCGGAACTTAAAAACCTCAATTCTTTTAAAAATGTTGAAAAAGCGATCCATTATGAAATAAGCCGACAAAAGGAAATTTTAATGGAAGGGGGCAAGGTTGTACAGGAGACCAGGCTATGGGACCCGGTTAAAAACAAGACCTCTTCCATGAGGAGCAAGGAGGAAGCCCATGATTACCGATACTTTCCCGATCCCGATCTTTTGCCCCTTGTAATAGATGACGAATGGATCGATTCCGTAAAAAAATCTCTGCCTGAACTCCCGGATGAAAAAAAGAAAAGATTTCAAGAACAATACTCCCTCCCTCTTTATGATGCCGCCTTTTTGTCTTCAAGCCGCGATCTTGCAGACTATTTTGAAGAATGTGTAAAACTCTTTCCTGAACCAAAGCAGGTGAGTAACTGGCTCATGGGAGCCTTTTCAGCCCTTTTGAATGCAGAAGGAAAAACTGCAAGCGAATCCCCTGTCTCCCCTGAAAATCTTGCCCGGCTTCTCGACCTTGTTGACAAAGGCGTTATCAGCGGCAAGATTGCAAAGACCGTGTTTGAAGAAATGGCTCAATCAGGCAAAACTCCTGAAAAGATCGTTGAAGAAAAGGGACTCGTCCAGGTAACCGATGTCTCTGCCATTGAAGAGGTTGTATCAGAGGTACTCGCGCGATCCCCGGCTGAGGTGGAATCCTACAAAGGCGGAAAAACCAAACTTCTCGGCTATTTCGTGGGACAGATCATGAAAGAGACCAAAGGCAAGGCAAATCCAAAAATTGTCAATGACGTGTTAAAAAAGATGATGAAGACTTAAAACTGAGCGGTAAGTTTGACGGATTTTCACGACGCCATCAAGTTTATAGACATTGACAATTTTATAGCAAATATTATAGTAACTCTCTGTCAAAATAAATTCATGGAGGATAATTTTTTGAAAGTTTCATTTCATTCAGCCTGCAGGCTCATTTTTTTTGGCCTTGCTTTTTTCACTATTATATTCGGAAGCATCAATTTATTGGCTGCCGAGCCGAGCAAGGTCGCCATATTTCCATTTAAGATAAACGCTCAAGATGATCTAACCTTTCTAAAAGACGGGATCTATGACATGCTCACATCCCGTCTCAGCGATGCCGATAAGGTGCAGGTACTCAGCAGGGAAGAAACCGAAAAGGCACTGGAAACTGTTGAAGGTTCTATAAATGAAAGCACTGTGCAAGACATCGGATTAAAACTTGGGGCGGACTTTGTTCTTTTCGGCAGTCTCACAATTTTCGGGAATAGTGTAAGTATCGATGCCAAAATGGTAGATGTCTCAGGAAGCAAGCCTACCCTTGCCTTTTTCGACCAGAGCCAGGGGATGGATGAGGTCATACCAAAAATCAACTTTTTTGCCCAGGATATCAATGAAAAGGTTTTTGGCCGTGTGACAGTCTCTAAACAACTCCCTGTTCAACCTCAAACCGAACAGGCTCAACCTCAAACCGAACAGCCGAACGTCCGCGCCCATCCGGAAAAGCTGATGAAAAAAGACGGAGTTGTTTATGGCGATAAAGATATCAATAAAATGGAAGGCTCACCCTCTATTGGGACCCGTGACCCTGGAAAATCATCAACTTTCGTCTGGAAAAGCAGAAACTTCAAGCATCTTTTCAACGGCTTGGCCTTAGGCGATGTCGATGGAGACGGCAAAATCGAGACGGTTATCATAACGCCCTCCGAGGTTAACCTTTACAGGTTTAAAAATAATCGGTTTTCCGGTACCCAGAAAATAGGTGAAAACAAACAAAAAAATTCCATTGGAGTGGATATCGCAGATATTAACGGCAACGGATATCCTGAAATCTTTGTAACGAGCCTGAATTCATTTAAAACCGGCATAAGCTCCTTTGTGCTTGAATATAATGGACAAAAATATGTAAAAATTATCAAAAGCTGTCCATGGTATTTCAGGGTGGTTGAATTACCCGGCCAGGGCAGGATTCTCCTTGGACAGAAGAACAGTTCTGCCAACCCCTTTTCAGGAAAAATATACAAAATGCTTTGGGAAAATTCTGAATATGTTCCAGGAGAAGTAATCAAGGCGCCAAGGCGTAGTAATCTTATGGGCTTAACACTGGCAGACATTATGAATAGCGGTGAAAATGTCGTTGTGGCATATAACGAAAGCGATAAGATACAGCTTATAGACCAGTCGGGCAATGAACTCTGGAAAGGGAGCGAGCCTTTTGGAGGAAGCACTCTTTATTTTGCCATGCCGGTAGACGG
>DAOWEJ010000085.1 GCA_030638575.1 Deltaproteobacteria bacterium
AAAAAGTCCGATTTAGACGGTTTCGTAAAAAGTTCAAATTCAAGGCGTGCAAATTTTGTAATCATGAGGCGTACTTATCGTACGTTGAATGATTACGAAATGCAGCACAACGAAGAAGTTGGACTTTTTACGAGACCGTCAAGATTAGGCTTGAAATTGCTTCTAACTGTCTTTATCAATATCCTCATCATCTGCGATTTTAATAGAGGAATTATTCTTTATTATAGGGGTTTTGTCATCAAAATCTTCCTCAAAATCATCTCCGATCTCCTCGTTAATTTCATCAGAGGTACCTCCAACTTCATCAATGACCTCCTGAATTTTTTCTTCCTCATCTTTGACCAATAAATCAACATCGTTAAAGTGAAGCTCGACAGATTGCTTTTCCCTTGAGCCATACATATCGATAACAGCCTCCGCTATTTTCTCAGCATAAATACCCGGTGGATACATATTTTTTGTTCTCAATTTAGAAATAAGAGCTTCTTCCCCTTTTTTAATTGCAGATTCTATAGCCTTATCATCATACTTCTCTTCACAAAGAAGAGAAAATATTTCTTTGTTCAGCTCTGCAAATTCCTTTATAATCAGTTTTTTCTGTTCATCATCTTTTAAAATAAAATATTTCTGTTTCATCCTTTCCTTCCTCTTTTTATTATTACCTGAATTTTGCACGAGGGGTTAAAATTGATGAGATAAAATCGATTATTATCCTTTTTACCATTTTGGTATTATTCTTTTGATAACATATTTTGCTAAAACCGCTGGTTATCATTATAAAAACAGTTTCTCATCAATTTTCATGCAAGATTCAGGTAGTAAATTATTGTACATGATCCCAACCATGAATAGAGATCTTTGAAAAATGTTCTTTTTGCTGTCTGAAACCACATAAAAACTCTCCTGTCAACAGACAAAAAGGGTTCGCAACAATTTTTTATTTCGAATTTATCTGCTTTCTTCCCATGCATACACCTTACAAAATTGTATCTTTTATCTCCATATTATTACATTTCTGTACTTATTATTGTTCGAACGCAACCCCTTCTCTTTTGGCATAAGACCTACAAACTTTTGATAATAATAGATAATTTATGGTTAAAACTCCTATTTTCCTGTTTGGCATATAGATTGCAAACTAAATGCTAAGAGACCTTTGCAAAGGTCTCGCTAACTCTCCCTTTAAACCCCTGTCATTTAACAGAGGAATAAAAGATGTCTGATATATATTATTCCGATTTTCAATTGGAAGAAGATACGGAATATTTTTTGTACATAGGCGAGCTGAAAAATTACGGTCTAAATATATTCCTCGCAGAAGCCCTTTCGAAAAATTTAAGTCGCAAGTTCGACTTTATCGCTATTGTTCCGGATATCTTTGAGCAATACAATTATAAAAATCTGATTGCCATCAATCCGCTGGTGAATAATTACGCTCGCGAATATGGCGTTAATTTCGCCCGCAGAGTTTCAGCTGGAAAGTTTATGTCTTGTGTAGCGGAAAATCGCCAGATAAAGGGTCTTGTTCAAAAACTTCTCAAAAGACAGGATAGTCTTTATATTTACATGTATGAGAGCAAACCTGAGATGACCCTTGACGCTATTGAAGGCGTTTCGATCCTCGGGCCTGACAGCAAAATCGCTTTTAAGCTCAACAGCAAAATATACCAGTACACAAATCTTGAAGAATTCTTACCGATTGTGGAATTTGACATCTGTAACGGGCTGAATGAACTGATAAAAACCACGGATAAACTCTGGCTGAAATGGGAAGAAGGGATTTTTGTCAGCCAGGAATACAGTGCAGCAGGAGTAAACAGTATTATTGCTCACTCAACACAGGATATCATTAACAAATTTAATGGCCAGGATGAAACCTATCTAATAAGCCGCTATATACCTCACATTTATGACCCTACTGTTCTGGGGGTGGTTGCAAATGAAAATGACGTCTATATCGCCGGTGTTGCAGATCAGCGTATAGAAGAAGGGACTCGTTTCACCGGCTCTACATTTCCTTCACTGCTTGACAAAGAGACCATATCGATACTTAAAAAGTGTACAAGGGTAGCAGGGAAATGGCTTGCCAGGGAAGGCTACAGAGGCATTTTCGGATGTGATTTTCTCGTTGACTTTAATGGCAATGTAATGTTTCTTGAGGTCAATGCCCGAAAGCAGGGTACTACGCTGGAATTTTGCTGTACACTTGAGAATTCTCTTCCACAGGGAGCCCCTATACTGCCCGAACTTGAATATTATGCAGTAACACAAAACCGGTTTCCCGTCGATATCATAGAAATGGAAAAAAATCCAAAAAATCTTCACTGGGGGACTTATAATTACAAGTTGAGCAGCTCTGTCCGCACAAACGGTTATATTCCCCAAAACTCCCAAGAGCGGGAAGCTTTTGGCAAAGTGTCCAACAACAACTTGAAAAAGGATTTCCTTATTCTGGAGCACACCGGGAGCGATTTTATTGTGGCTGAAGGCTCATTTTTAGGCCGCATTGTCGCTCTCGGCCATGATCATTCCAGCGTTCTGCAGGGGATAAGCCAGGGTCGGAAAACCATTGAACTCACACTTGGCGAAAACGTAATCTTATAGGTAAATTGATGGGTGATATAAAAATAACAGAAAACGGACTGGATCATTTTACAAGGGAACTTTTAAACGAATTTTTTGAACCTGCCGGCGATAATCATTCTTTATCCAACGATTCTTCCCCAGATTTTGCAAAAGATCTGGCTGATGAAATTGACGGCCTTTTAGAGCAATCGAAGAATTTGAAACTGACCGAGCCTATTATTTCCCTTTTTGCCCGGCTCAAGGGTGTCAAAAGACAGATGGGTATCTCGCCCGAAGTCTTTGGCATTACAAGAGAGACCCTTGTTATACTTGCTGAAAAGCACAGTAAAATTGATGAGCATGAAGTCACCATTGGCGGTAGAGTCAACCATGCTTTGCCAATCGTTGAAGAGGCGAACCACAGAGTGCACGACTATATGAATGTAAAGGCTCTTGAGGCTCCAAGCGGCATCGAACTCTGGGACAGAATCGAGGAGAACATGGGGAGGATAAAATCTATTCTTGATATCGATGAGAAAGAATGGAGCTCTTATTCAGGCCAGATCAGAAACTGTATTGATTCTGTGGAAAAACTATCAAAAATCATAAACCTGCCCTCCCATGTCATTGAGGATATAGGCAGGGTGACAAAAAACTACAGAATGCGGCTTACTCCTTATTATGCAAGCCTGATTCAACCGGAGAATATAAATGATCCCATCCTTATCCAGTCCGTGCCAACCAGCGAGATGGTTGACAATATCGGTATCGAAATTCCACCTGTTGCTGCCGACCATTCACCTGCAAGGCTTATCGACCAGTTCTATCCGCGAGTCCTGACCATAAAAGCCACCAACATGTGTGCCATGTACTGCACACACTGCCTGCGTATCGCTCATATCGGTAAAAAAGACCGCATCTATTCCGACAAAGCCTATGAAGAAGCCATAAATTATATTCGAAAAAACAAACTTATCAGGGATGTTCTCATCACCGGCGGCGATGCATTTGTCCTGCCAAACAAAATCATTAAGAAAATCCTTAACGCCTTAGACAACATCGACCATATAAAAGTAAAGCGCCTCGGCACAAGAATTCCTGTGACGGCTCCCTGGCGGGTGGATTCAGATCTTCTGGAAATTCTTGGAGATAGCAATGATAAAAAACCTTTAAGAGTGGTTACCCAGATCAATACTGCCCAGGAAATCACACCCCTTTCCAGGGAAACGTTTAAACGGATATCCAAAAGTGTAAGTGCTGTGCTCAACCAGGCTGTCCTTTTAAGGGGTATCAACGACACAAAGGTTAAGATGTGGAAACTCTGCGAGACTATTCATGAAAGTTATGTCCGTCCATACTATATTTTTAATTGCAGCTATAGGAACCCTCAGTTTTTCCACCTAAGGGTTCCGATTGAAACAGGCCGGGATATTGTGGAAAGCATGTATGGAAACATCTCCGGTGATGCGATTCCGCGGTTTATCGCAACTGCCGGCGGTAAAATCCCGCTGCACAAAAGCAACGTGATGGGTTATGACGGAACCGACGTGACCCTAAAAAAACCGTGGAGCAATGATGAAGTTCTTTATCCGGATGCAGATCCCGCGGCTTACGCAGACCGCAACTTCTCCTTTGCCAAATATTCATCATGACTATTAATAAAAGCATTATCGATTTTCTAAAGACGCAAGAGCCTCATATGTTCAAGCTTCTTAGGGAAATGGTTTTGATTCAAAGCGGCAGCTACAACAAAGAGGGCGTTGACAGTGTTGTAAGCCTCATAAAATCCGTATTTGAGTCTAATAAAGTGTCCTGCAGTATTATTGGGCAGGAAACTCTCGGAAACCACCTGGTTGTCCGGTCTCTTCCCAAAGCGTCTTCCCGCAGGCAGATACTTTTAGTGGGGCACATGGATACTGTTTTCCCCAAAGATACTCCCTTTAACTGGTACAAAGAAGACAGCAATAAAAGCTACGGCCCCGGTGTAATCGATATGAAAGGGGGTCTGGTTGCCGGAATCTTTGCAGTCAAGGCTCTGGACTTTGCCGGGCTTTTAAAAAAGCTACCCTTAACATTTATATTTAATTCTGACGAGGAGATAGGCTCCGGCAGTTCCAGAAAGCTCATCGAAAAGGAGGCAATAAACAGTGCTTTTGCCTTTGTCTTAGAATGCGGCGGCCTGGCAGGAGGAGTGGTTACCGGACGAAAAGGAAACATTTCCACAAAACTAAATATTAAGGGCAAAGCAGGCCACGCTGCTTTTGCCGGTCGGGACAAGGCAAGTGCTATACTGGAACTGGCCCATAAAACAATAGAGTTTGAGTCATTAAATGATCATGAAAGGGGAATCACTGTAAATGTGGGCAAAATCAAAGGAGGAATAGGTTCAAATACAGTGCCTGAACATTCAACCGCATTTATAGACTTCAGGTTTTCAACGATTGAGGACAAGCAATATCTCGAAAAAAAAATTAAAAACATAGCAAAAAAGCAGTTAACACCAAATACAAAATGTGAAGTGGAAATATTAACCGGCAGGTCCCCCATGGCCCAGTCCGATGCTAACAGAAAGCTGTTGGAAACAGTTAAAAAAGTAGCAACGAGCCTTGGCTTGCCGCTCGAGGAAGAATTCAGGCAAGGTGTATCAGACGCCAATTTTATCGCAAATCAAAATATACCGGTTTTAGACGGTCTGGGACCGATTGGGGGGAAAGACCATAGCGAAGACGAATACATGATTAAAGAAAGCCTTTTGCAAAGAACAGCCCTGCTTGCCTGTTCTATCTATCAATGCCGGTAAATGATATTAAAACAACATCTTCGTTGATGGCGTCGTAAAAAGTCCCATCTACTGCGTTGTAGCGGTTTTTCAGGCACTCGGCATACTACGTGTATTGCCTCGTCCCTGAAAAACCACTACGCCTTGTATATGGAACTTTTTACTTAGCCATCGGCGTTACTTTTTACGAGACCGTCTTCGTTAAACCATCAAATATTTCCAGCAATACTCCCATCCCAGTTAAGCATAACATATCAGGATATCTAAAGTACTTATATTATGAGACCTTTGCATAACGACACTTTTCGAAGGTCTCATTATTTCACCTGTTTAATGCTCCCTTGAACTATGTGTAATTTATGTGCTATAGACGGAAGCAATGACACATAAAATTTTTGGTGGGATAATTGGAAGATTCCGGAGGGAAAATGAAAGCCAAAAAGGGAGGAAGAAACAAATTTAAAACATGAGTCTGCGAACCAAATTGCTTATCTTTTCTATAATCCTTGCATTGATTCCACTCGGAATCGCTGGAAGGAGTATGATTCAGATAACACGTGACGAACTTAAAAGTTCTGCCAACGATAATCTTATCGCAATGGCGGTTCAGGTTACACAGGAAATTGAAGACTTTTATAGATATACCGGTCTGGCTCCCCTTAAGCTTATTAAGAAGGCTGTTGAAAGTGAAGACTTAGGCGTTAATGAAAAGCTTTCTCTTCTTACCGATGGAATAAAAAATATTACCGATCTCGTTGCGCTTCAGATTTCTGTCCAAGGAGTTACCTCGCCTCTTCTAGTCACTCAGGATGAATTTTCGAGTCAACTGAAAAAAGTTTCCATCGATCCGGCACAAATTTTAACATTGACGCCAGACCGGATTGCACTTCTGCAAAAAGAAAAAGAGATGTTTATTGGTGATTTGACCTATCTTGCCAAGGCAGATGCATGGCTAATAACGGTAATACTACACCTCGACAAGAGAACCTTTGGCCGTATTGCAACCCTTTCCGCTCGAATAAATCTCGAACGCCTTAAAAAACGGATTGAAAACCATCCCTTTGCCGAAGCAGGTTCTATAACCCTGATTGATCCTAAAGGGCACAAGATCTTTGCCCAAAGCAGGCCTGATCTCAGTGAAAACCAGCTAGTTAAAACAGTAAAAAAAATGTTGGCATCAAATACACGTACAATCGGTGTCCAGCCTTACCAGCGGCCTTCAGGGGAAAAAATGCTGGGTGCTTATGCTTTTCCCAGGATCCTGAACCTTGGTGTAATTGTCGAGAAAAACGAGTCTGATGCATATCTGGCGGTAATGCAGATGCAATGGAATCTGATCGTCTGGATTGTTGTCGGTTTCTCCGTCGCCGTGGTTGGAGCGATTGTTGTTTCAATATCCCTGACAAGGCCTTTGCGGAGGCTGACACGGGCTGCGCGCCAGATTTCGGAAGGTAATCTTTCAATCCGAATTGAAGGAAAGGAGCATGGAGATGAAATAGGCGAACTGTCTATAGCCTTCAAAAAAATGGTGGATGACCTTCGGCTCTATATTGACAGGTTGACAGAGACTACCAAAGCCAAGGAGCGTGTGGAGAGTGAACTGGAACTGGGAAAAACTATCCAGCAGGGTTTTCTCCCTAAAGACTTTCCTCAGTTAGAGGAAATCGACGTTTGGGGAAAATGTGATCCGGCACGGGAAGTTGGTGGAGATTACTTTGATTTTTTTCAAATTGACGATGACAATTGTGGAATAGTCATAGGCGATGTTTCAGGAAAAGGTGTCCCTGCTGCACTCTTTATGGCTGTAAGCCGGACTCTGTTTCGTATATTAAGCTCCAGAGACTTATCACCTGATCTTGTACTGACCGAATTCAACGACAGACTCGTTGCTTTAGATCAGAAGGCAAACATGTTTATAACATTATTTTACGGTGTATTTAATTCTACAACCGGTCGATTTATTTATTCAACAGCCGGCCACAACATGCCATTTATTAAGTCATCGAATAATCCAGGTGAAAAGTTTAGTATATTGCCACCTATGAAAACCATGGTTGCAGGAGTGATGGAGGGCATGTCAATGAAATTAGCCGAAACCAGCCTGCAAAAAGGTGGAGCTGTAGTTCTTTACACTGACGGGATAACTGAGGCTGTAAACGAAAAGGATGAGCTGTTCGGAGAAAAGCGCTTGGAGGAACTCCTTAATAAGTACTCTGATCTGCCTGCAAAAAATATTTGCAAAAGTATAATTGAAGACGTATATACTTTCCAGGCAGGTAAAGAACAATATGACGATATAACGATGTTTATATTAAAGGTCAGGTAGTATTTATTGATGAATTCGTTAAAAGTCGACGTTTTTCAAAGGTCTCGAAGTAAACCCACTTCTTTTATGATTCTTTTCATCACATGCCCAGCTTTTCCTTTGATAAGATAGTTGCTGACAGTTCCTGTCAAAGGAGTTTTTTCCGGGTTGATCTCTATAACTTTTGCACCGGATTGCTTTGAAATAACGGGCATAAAGGATGCTGGCTGGACAACAGCAGATGTTCCAACAACCAGCATGATATCACACTGGGAAGCTACTTTCTGTGAACGCACGAGGTGGAGCTGAGGGATCATCTCACCAAAGAAAATACACTCGGGTCTTAAAATTCCGCCACAATCGCAACGGGGAGGTATTTGTGTCATTTCAACCTTGCTTGTTTCGCAACGTTTATCGCAATCCATGCATTTCTGCCAGGCAAAAGTTCCGTGAAACTCAATAACATCCGTATTCCCCGCCATCTGATGGAGGCCGTCAACGTTCTGAGTGATAACCGTTTTTAAAATTCCCCATTCTTCGAGTTTAGCAAGGCCTTTGTGGGCATCATTGGGTTTTGCCCTGTCAACGATCTCCTTCATCTCACTGATAAGAACATTCCAGACCTTTGCCGGATCTCTCATGAAGGCATCAATGTGGGCAAATTCCATGGGATCAAATTTTTCCCATATCCCCCCTTTTCCTCTAAAGGGAGGAATCCCGCTTTCCACAGAGATACCCGCACCCGTTAAGGCGGCAACATTTTTTGCAGCAGCAAGATCTTCAGCTGCTCTTTTTATCAGGTCATCCATTTTATCTTAAGATAAGTTGAGAACTTAAGTTATGATGGTGTCGTAAAAAGTCCGATTTAGACGGTTTCGTAAAAAGTTCAAATTCAAGACGTGTCCCGCTGAACTGAAGCGGGAGACTTTATACGAAACCGTCAAGTTATGATGAACTCGTAAAAAGTCTTTGAATAAGCGCCGGATGGCTAAGTAAAAAGGCTCATATACAAGGCGTAGTGGTTTTTCAGGGACGAGACTATACAAATAGTATGTCGAGTTCCTGAAAAACCGCTACAACGCAGTAGATGAGACTT
>DAOWEJ010000123.1 GCA_030638575.1 Deltaproteobacteria bacterium
GTGACAAGTGTAATTCTTTAGCATTTTTATCCGCCCTGCCGTGCCTAAAAGAGCCGGACGCTACCAACATTTTTTAAATCTTACTTTATTTCATTTCCTTGACCTCTCTCTTATTCTTACCTATACTTACTAAAAAGAAAAAGCTTCAGGAGGTGGTAAAATGCTCGCTACTGTATCAAGTAAGGGTCAGATTACAATCCCAAAGACAATTCGAGAGGCTATGGTAATTAGTTTTAAAGATAAGATCGATTTTATCATAGATAATGATCGTTTGGTTCTTAGGCGAGTAAAAACCTTAAAGGATCTAAGAGGAAGCATTCCTTCCAGATCCGGTAACATAGATAATGAAAGGCAACATGCCAGAGCAGCGGTAAGTAAAAAATTTATTGAAGAGATGAAATAAAAACGTACTTTGTAGATACCAATCTTTTTATTAGATACCTTACCAATGATGATATTGAGAAAGCAAACCGGGTTGAAGAGCTTTTAGACAAGGCAGCCCTGGGCAAGTCCAGGTTAATTACGTGTGAGGTTGTTCTGGCAGAGGTCGTTTGGGTGCTGGAATCCTATTACAACCTTAATAAGGCGCAAACAGCAGCCCATCTGGAAGCTATACTGGCAACACCGGGGCTTAATGTGATTAATGGAAAAGTTGTGGAAAAGGCTGTAAAGTATTATCAGATTGAAAACATTGATTTTATCGACGCCTATATTGTTTCATTGATGAATAGATTAAACATATCAAGCATTTATTCTTTTGAAAAGAAACACCATAAAAGAGTCAAATCGATAAAAAGGCTGGAACCGTGATATTAATCCGCCCTCTGTGTGAATGAATACAAGACATATACTTCATGAAAATCCGTGTGGGTCTGCCTGCCCTTTAGGTCCCCGTGGTAGTGCCGGGACAGAGCCGGCAGATGGTACCGGGGTGGCTGATTTAATTTAAATGGCTTCCCTATTTGCACTGCCGGCTTTCCTGCTCAAAGTCCTGTTTGGCAAACATGCCCGCAATGCTGTCTAAAAACAGCATGCCTTTTGGGGTTAGTGCGCAAGTTGTTTGATTTTCGACAATTAACCCCTTTTCTTTGAGATCATCTATCTGTTTTCCGAATATCTCGCTAAAACTTACGCCGAATTTTTTGTCGAATCCTGCTACATCAATACCGTTTGTCTTTCGCAATCCAATAAAGATTGCCTCCAACATCATTTGTTCCCTGTTTAGCACCTCCAGTCCGCCACCAGGAAGCCTGCCCGCATTAACATCACTTATGTATGCTGTTATACTTGCCTTGTTCCAGTGGCGTTCAGGTTCCATAAAGGAGTGGGCCGACGGTCCGAGGCCGATATACGGTACAAACGACCAGTACTTGCTGTTATGGCGGGACCTGAGACTTTTTGAACGGGCATAGTTCGATATCTCATACTGAGCATAGCCTTTATTAGCTAAAAACTCCCTGGTTGCTGTAAATAAGTCGCCAACAGTTTCATCGCCCAGGGGCTTAAAAAGACCTTTTTGCCGGTCATTTTCCATAGGTGTTTCGGACTCGTAGGTCAGCATATAGCAAGAAAGGTGTTCAGGCGCATATGAAACTGCCTTTTCAAGGTCAAAGAACCATGATTTTCGGGTCTGGCCTGGAATACCATAAATAAGATCAAGTCCTATGTTATCAAACCCTCCATTTCGTGCCCATTGAACAGTCATATCCGCATCCCCGGCCGTATGAATCCGTCCGAGAAATATAAGATTTCCTTCATGAAACGACTGCACCCCGATATTTATGCGATTTACCCCCGAATCCCGATATCCTTTAAGCTGATCTTGTTTTACCGTGCCCGGATTTACTTCCAGGGTTATTTCAGGATCGGGAAATATTTTAAATGAATCGTACACTGCCTCAATGATCCGGCTTATAGCATCTTGATCCAGTACAGATGGTGTACCTCCTCCTATATACAGGGTATCAAATGCCGGGGATTTCCTGCCTGCCATCGTTATCTCTTTAATCAAAGCGGAAATAAATACCGGTTGAAATGATGAATCGGTAATCGAGTAAAAATCACAATATGGGCATTTCTTTACGCAAAAAGGGATATGTACATATATCCCTCCTGGTTCTGTCTGATTTGAATTCAACTTGATTTTTCCTATAAGATTTACAAGCTAATCATACATATTCAGTGTATATTCTATCACCGCGCACTTGTCCCGCTACCAAGCGGGGTTCGCTTCGCTCATTCGAGACACAAAGCACGCAGAGGTTTTTCTCTTATTTCTTTTCGCTGACCCCGGTGGAATAGGCTTCGCATTCCACTGGGCAGGGAAGGCGAAAAGAAATAAACCTGAGCCCTTCGGGCAGATAATGCCAAAGTCAATCAACTCATATCTTCAACTTTACGAGCCAGTGTTAAATTTAGACTTTCTAAAATGACATCAAAAGAAGCGAAGCTTCTGAGGATTTCTGTTTACCGTCCTCTCAACGGTAAACAGAAAATGAATATTTCTCTGCGTTCTCTGCGGCTTTGCGGTGAATCATTTCTTTTTCCATCCACCGATAAGGTGCATGTGAAGATGGAAAATCACCTGCCCTCCCCCTCTCTCCACATTGAAAAGGAGCTTGTATCCTGATGAATTGACCGACTGGTCCTTTGCAATCTCTTTTCCGACCATTATCATGTGAGATATAATTTCTCTGTCTTCTTCCGTCAAATCGTTAATGCTTCGTATATGTCTTCTGGGAACAATCAGAATATGCACCGGTGCATGCGGGTTGATATCTCTGAATACGACCAGTTTATCATCCTGATATAAAATCTCCGTCGGTATTTCTCCATTAACAATTTTACAAAAAATACAGTCCGTTTCCACTTATAATTACCTCCTTAAACTGATTTGAAACAGATTGGCCGCCCCAGTACCATCTGCCGGCTCTGTCCCGGCACTACCACGGGGAGCTACCCCAGAGGAATAGGCTTCGCATTCCACAGGACAAGCAGGGCAGACAGACGCACTCCCCAGTAAGATTTCTCGAACTTACGGGGCAGGCAGACTGACACCCCAGTACGATCTTTCGGACCTACGGGGCTGGCAGACAGAAAAAACACTGGTGAAATATTTCATATTTCACCAAGCAGTTCTTTTCCCCGGCCGATTATGGCCGACTAAAAACCGTGTGCCCTATGGGCAGAAAAAACTTCGCGAAGCGATGCTGTTTCCGTTCGGACAAGGCCTGCCATGGCGTAGCCTAAAGCGAAGACGGGTCGTCCGGACGAAAAATCCCTGCTGGGAAATTCTCCAGAAATTTCACAGCATGTCTGTGTGGGTCGGTGTGGGTCTGTGGCTAATTTCTTTTATCTCAAAGCTCCACTTTTTCTTAATGGTCGGCGCAAGTAAAGATTTTTTCAGTTTCTGCAAAAAGAGATCTCGCGGTATTCCCCTTGCTCCAAAACGGATCATATGATCGGTTGTTACCTGACAGTCGATCATATCAAAGGAAAGTGATTTAAGGTGATCTACAAGTTTGACAAGAGCTACACTGGATGCATTGCTTGTCCTGGTAAACATCGATTCTCCGAAAAAAGATTTTCCCAGGGAAACACCGTATAAACCACCGGCAAGCTCCCCTTCAAACCATGTTTCCACCGAGTGTGCATAACCGGATTCATGGAGTTCGCAATATGCCCTTATCATATCTTTGACTATCCATGTTCCTTCATTATTTTCCTCTCGAATTCGTGCACACGCATTGATCACCTGTTCAAATGCCTGATCCATGGTGATATCAAACAATCCTTTCCTGATTACCTTTCTTAAGGTTTTTGAGATCCTTATTTCTTCAGGGTACAGCACCAATCTGGGGTCGGGGGACCACCACAGGATAGGCTCTTCCTGGGAATACCACGGAAATATGCCCATACTGTAGGCAAGCAGCAGTCTTTCTTCGCTCAGATCGCCGCCTATTGCCAGCAGTCCTTCCTTCTCTGCAAGATTGGGTGGGGGGAATATATGATCGTCAGTTAAGTAGAAAATGGGCATGGATGGTTTTATCTTTTCAGAGGGTGTTATATCACCGCGCACTTGTCCCGCTACCAAGCGGGGTTCGCGCCTCTCATTCGAGACCCAGAGAACGCAGAGGTTTTCATCTTATTTCTTTTCGCTGACCCCGGTGGAATAGGCTTCGCATTTCACTGGGCAGGGAAGGCGAAAAGAAATAAACCCAAGCCCTTTGGGCAGGTAATGTCAAAGTCAATCAATTCATATCTTCAACTTTACGAGCCAGTGTTAAATTTAGACTTTCTAAAATGACATCAAAAGAAGCGAAGCTTCTGAGGATTTCTGTTTACCGTCCTCTCAACGGTAAACAAAAAATTAAAATTTCTCTGCGTGCTCTGCGACTTTGTGGTGAATATTTTGTTTAGTTAGCAGTGTAGCCCACTGAATATATAAGAAAGGTTTAATTGAATTTCAGTTTGTCATTTTCCAGATCAACAAAAATTTCACCGCCTTTTTCAAGGCGCCCGAACAGGATCTGGTCGGTGAGTACATCTTTTATTTCTGTCTGAATAAGCCTGTCAAGGGGCCTTGCGCCGTATCGCGGGTCATATCCTTTGTTAGCGAGCCACGCGCGCACCTGGGAAGAGATATTAAGAAAAACTTTTTTTGCCCCGAGCTGTCCATTAAGCTCAGCTATGAACTTGTCAACTACTTTTTCCATGATTTCTACGGAGAGAGAATTAAAGTGAATTATACCATCCAGCCGGTTTCTGAATTCCGGGTTGAAGAATTTTTCAACGGCTTTTTTCCCTTTTGATTCAATGTCTTTTTGCGTATCACCAAAGCCGATGGTCTGAATATTCATTTCACGGGTACCGGCGTTTGAGGTCATTACTATTATAACGTTTCTGAAATCAGCCTTTTTCCCGTTATTATCAGTAAGAGTGGCATGATCAAAAACCTGGAGTAAAATATTAAACAGGTCCTGATGTGCCTTTTCTATTTCGTCAAGGAGCAGTACGGCATAGGGGTGCTTTCGTATACCGTCGGTAAGGAGTCCTCCCTGGTCGAATCCGATATAACCCGGGGGTGCGCCTATAAGACGTGCTACAGAATGTTTTTCCATATATTCACTCATATCAAACCTGATAAATTCAACACCGAGAATCTTTGAAAGCTGGAGAGAAACCTCGGTCTTTCCCACACCCGTCGGCCCTGTGAACAAAAACGATCCTATGGGCCTGCCTGGAGTTCCAAGTCCTGCCCGGGAACGCTTGATTGAAGTGATCAGGTTCTTTATTGCGTCATCCTGCCCGAAAACTACCTGTTTCAGCCTCTCGTCAAGGTTCTCTAATTTTGACCGATCAGAGCTTGATACACTCTGGGTTGGAATTTTTGCTATTTTGGCCACAATTTTTTCGATATCCGAAGGATTAATTTTTTTCCTGCGGGACGACCCGGAAAGCCTGACAAATGCGCCTGCCTCGTCTATCACATCGATGGCCTTGTCCGGAAGATAACGATCGTTGATGTGTTTTGCCGAAAGTTCTGTAGCTGCTTTCAGTGCCGAATCTGTATAAATAATTTCGTGATGCTCTTCATAACGGGGTCTGAGCCCTTTTAAGATCTGGATTGTCTCTGAGATAGGAGGCTCATAAATTTCAATCTTCTCGAAACGGCGTGACAGGGCTCGATCCTTTTCAAAGTGGTTTTTATATTCTTCATAGGTGGTAGAACCGATGCACCGTATATCCCCGGCTGCAAGCACCGGCTTTAAGATATTCGAAGCATCCATGGACCCGCTGCTGGTTGCTCCTGCGCCTACAATGGTATGAATTTCATCAATAAATAAAATTGCGTTCGGTATTTTTTTAAGTTCGGTAATAACCCCTTTCAGCCTCTGCTCAAAGTCGCCCCTAAATTTTGTACCGGCCAGCAATCCGCCAAGATCCAGGGAAAATATTCGGACATTTTTAAGTATATCAGGCAGATCCGCTTCATTTATCTTCTGAGCCAACCCTTCGGCCATAGCTGTTTTTCCAACACCGGGATCACCAACAAAAACAGGATTGTTTTTACGTCTCCGACACAGAACCTGCATGGTACGTTCCATCTCAGTCTTGCGCCCAATTAGCGGGTCCAGCTTCCCATCGGCAGCCATTTTAACAAGATCTATGGTAAAAAGTTCAAGTGGATCCGTCTTTTTCTTTTTCTGTTTTTTATCTGTCTTAACGAATCCACCCTGCCCGTTATCAAAATGCGTCTTTGGAATGGTGTGTGATATGTAGCTTAAAACGTCCAGGCGGGTGATACCCTCATCATTCAAAAAATGGGCTGCATGGGAATCCTTTTCCTGAAAAATGGATGCCAGTATATCACTTAATTCAACCTCCTGCTTTTCGGCAGATCGAACATGATTAACCGCCCTTTGAATAACTCTTTGAAAGGCTATTGTCTGCTGGAGCACATATTCACTCTCTTCAGGAACACTTTCTAAATTCTCTTTGAAAAACTTTTCAAGTGCATTTACCAGGTTTTCAACATTACCGCCACAGTTATCGATTATCTCAATACCGGAACTGTCATAGAGTACCGCAAAGAGTATATGCTCTATACAGACATATTCGTGTCGTCTTTTTTTGGCTTCCCTGACTGCCAACCCCAAAGTTACGCTTAATTCTTTGCTAATCATAACCTATTCCTTTTCCATACTACATTGAAGTGGAAAACCTTTTTCCATGGCAAGGGTATGTACTGTGTCCACTTTGGTTTCAGCCACTTCGTATGTATAAACACCACAAACCCCCACACCGGTCCTGTGCACATTCAGCATGATCTGGATTGCTTCCTCAATCGATTTATTAAAGACCAGCATGAGTATTTCCACCACAAACTCCATTGTTGTATAGTCATCATTAAGAAGCAGTACCCTGTACATGGAAGGTTCGATGACATCTTCCCGGGTTTCTGAGAGTACATCTCCTTCGATTTCAGGGTCATACTCGCTCATTTATCGAGACCTTTGCAAAACGTCTCCTTTTGGCAGATTTCTGCGTTGGACTCAATTTTTAACCCGCCTGAGGCGGATAAATCCTCAATCCGCCTCAGGCGGACCTCCGATTAAAAATTTCGTCCGCCTTGAACTATGCAAAAATTAAACATTTTTCAAAGGTCTCTTATCTGTTCAAAAAAAGCGTATTAATTTAGCCCTTTAAAAAATATTAAAAAGACTATCTTCCGCAACATTTTTTATACTTCTTCCCGCTTCCGCACGGGCACGGGGCGTTTCTACCAATCTTTTTTTCTGCTCTTTTAACCGGCTTTTTCTTTGCAGGTGCATCCCCGCTGGAAAAGGTAAGGTTCTGCTCTTTGGGCTTTCTTATATCATCTATTTTTTCAGACTCTGCTATCTGAATTCTGAAAAGTATCCCCAGGGTCTCCTCTTTTACCCTGGAAATCATGCTCTGAAACATTTCAAAGCCTTCTTTTTTATAAACAAGAAGCGGGTTCTGCTGAGCATAACCCCTTAGGCCGATACCCTCTTTCAGGTGATCCATTGACAGAAGATGATCTTTCCAGAGGTTATCTACGGTCTGCAACATTACAACGCGCTCAAGCTGCCTGAAGTCTTCTTCACCGATTACTGCTTCTCTTTGGTTATATATCTCAAGGGCTGATTCATAAATAAGCTGAGAAAGCCCGTCTCTATTCAGTCCGTCAAGTGTATCTTCATCAAAAGAATTCAACCTGAAGTTAAACTGTTTGTAAACAGCTTCATTTAACCCTTTCATGTCCCAATCTTCGGGAAGAGCTTTTTCCTCTGCAAACATATCGGCTATTATTTCCGCCTTCTCGCTGATCATATCCTCTATAGAAGATTTTAGACTTTTACCCATCAGGGCCTCTCGCCGCTGTTTGTAAATAACCTCCCTCTGCTGGTTCATTACGTCATCATACTCTATGAGCTGTTTTCGAATGTCAAAATTGTGACCTTCCACCTTTGCCTGGGCATTTTCAATAGCCCTGCTTATCAGGTTGTGTTCTATGGGCTCCCCTTCTTCCATGCCCAGCTTCTCCATTATTCCGGTTATGCGTTCACCGCCGAATATCCGGAGGAGATCATCCTCAAGGGCAAGGTAAAACCGCGATGAGCCGGGATCACCCTGCCTTCCGGAACGTCCTCTTAACTGGTTGTCTATGCGGCGGCTCTCATGTCTTTCAGTTCCGATTATACGAAGACCTCCCAGATCAGTCACACCTTCACCTAGTACAATATCTGTTCCCCTGCCCGCCATGTTGGTTGAAATTGTCACAGCTCCTTTTTGACCGGCCATTGAAATAATTTCAGCTTCTTTTTCGTGGTTCTTTGCATTCAGTACTGTATGCTTGATTCCACGTTTTTTCAGCTTTTTACTCAGGTCTTCTGAAACGTCAATCGAAATCGTACCAACCAGAACAGGTTGTCCGTTTTCATGCAACTGTGCAATTTCATCCATGACGGCATTAAATTTTTCCCTTCTGGTTTTGTATATAGCATCAGGAAAATCAACCCTGACCATAGGCATATTTGTGGGCATAACAGCCACGTCCAGGTCATAAATCTTTTTAAACTCGGCTGCTTCCGTATCTGCCGTTCCGGTCATACCCGCAAGTTTATTATACATCCTGAAATAATTCTGAAAAGTGACAGTGGCAAGGGTCTGGTTTTCGTTTTCTATCTTAACGTTCTCTCTAGCTTCAAGGGCCTGGTGTAAGCCCTCACTATAGCGCCGTCCGGGCATTAATCTCCCTGTGAACTCATCTACAATGATTACCTCCCCATTTTTAACAATATAATCGACATCCCGCTTAAAAAGAGTATGAGCCTTTAATGCCTGATTAATATGGTGAAGCAGCTCTATGTATTTAGGATCGTACAGGTTATCAACTTTCATGATACCCTCGGCACGTGCAACGCCTTCCTCGGTCAGTACGGCTGCCCGGGCTTTTTCATCAATTGTAAAATCCCTGTCCTTCACAAGACGGGGAATAATGTTGTTGACCCGATAATACAAATCCGTCGATTTCTCTGCAGGACCTGAAATAATCAGAGGCGTTCTGGCCTCATCCACCAATATGCTGTCAACTTCGTCAACAATGGCAAAGTTGAGTTCACCCTGTACAACAGAGTCGAGATCGAACTTCATGTTGTCTCTTAAATAATCAAATCCGAATTCATTGTTTGTTCCGTAGGTAATATCGGCATTGTATGCTTCTTTTCGTTCATTATCATCAATGCCGTGGAGGATGCTGCCAACCGAAAGTCCTAAAAAATTATAGATGTTACCCATCCACTCAGTATCACGCCTTGCCAGGTAATCATTTACAGTAATTATATGTACGCCTTTACCTGAAATAGCATTCAGATAAGCAGGAAGTGTGGCTGCAAGAGTCTTCCCCTCACCTGTTTTCATTTCAGCAATTTTACCATTGTTAAGAACGATCCCGCCGATAAGCTGCACATCGAAATGCCTCATTTTAAGGCTTCGCACAGAAGCCTCTCTCACAGCTGCAAAGGCTTCAGGGAGGATATCATCAAGAGATTCACCATTTTCATGGCGCTGTCTGAATAACGCAGTCTGTGCTCTGAGCTGCTCATCACTCATGGCCTGAACTTTAGATTCAAGGGCATTAATGCTCTCGACAACAGGTTGAAGTTTTTTTAACTCCCGTTCGTTCTTGCTGCCAAAAACCTTGGTCAAAAAGCTTGCGATCATTTATAAATTATACCTCCTATCATATGGCTGCTGAAATGAAATATCAACTTTTTTTTGGTTATACCATATCTATGGTGTCAAACAACATATTATTGATGAATTCTTACAAAGTCGAATTCATCAGGTTCTATGTTTTAGGTGTTAATTTTATGAAATAATCAGATAATGGACATTAAAACTGAAAAAGTCAATTGAGAGCTTTAGTTAGGAAGGAAAAATATGCAATGGTAAAGGTTGACTAATTGAAGGAGAGCGGTTTTGTGCTTCGCTTTCTTTATTTTTAAATGTATAAACCGTTGCCTGTTTTAGTTTAATATATATTTATCGGGATTAACCGGAATTCCGTTAAGATGAACTTCATAGTGGACATGGGGCCCTGTGCTTCGCCCGGAATTACCCATCAGTGCTATAGTATCCCCTCGCTTTACTTTATCTCCGCGTTTTACCAGCAGTTTACTTGTGTGCCCGTAGCGGGTGACCATTCCATGACCATGATCTATCATAATGAGATTACCCATCAGTCCCTTGGGACCGCTGTATGTTATAGTGCCATCTCCGGTTGCGATAATAGGAGTCCCTATCCTGTTAGCAATATCAAATCCTTTATGAAACTCACGCCGGCCGGTGAATGGAGATGTTCGGTAGCCGAACCTGGAAGTTGTCCACCCAGTTGTCGGGCGGACGGCGGGAGTAGAAGCCAGAAGATTCTGTTGTTCCTTAAGATATTTAAACAGAGACTCAAATCCGTTGTTCTGATTTACTGATGCCAGGGTAAGCTGATTTACTTGCTCATGCATCTCCCTCATCAGACTGTTATGCTTTTTAGTAAGTGGAATCTGGGTATCGAGATCTTCCGGTATTGAACCACCCACACCAAAAAGACTGTCTTGATCATCTTTTTTCTCAATATTTGCAATTATCCGGATTTTCGTCTCAAAATTGTTTAAATCAACCAGCTTCGATTTTAAGGAAGTAATCTCTTCTGCAAATTCCTGAATCTGCTTCCGCTGGGTATTAATCTCTTGCAGATGATTGGAAATTTCTATCTTATGGTCCCCGCCCTTTGAAGCTTTAACTTTAATAGTAATATAATCATACATCACGATGCTGAAAATTATCAGGCAGGCAGAAATAAATATTCGTAAAACTATAGTGGGAATTGTTATCTGTTTTGCCGGTGAGCCTGAGTTGCTCAAGACAACAAATGATATTCTTTTTCGCATGATAAGCTAACCCTGTAAAAATTATATTTTTTGAATTGTTTACTTTTTACGATTTTTGTGGCCAAGGTTGAAAAAAACATAAAGTCTTTTTTTTCAGTGTGTTATATTACACTAAAAAAAATACTTTTCCTCGTTATCATAACTCAATGACCATGTCAAGCAAGTAAACCCATTAAAATACTGATTTTTAATAAAACAGACTTCCAAATAGTTATCGACAAAAAACTGTAATTACTTAAGAAAAAACATCCTATTAATAAAAAAATTGCCTTTAGTCATCCACACCTAAAGGCAATTTATTAGCTAGGCTTTAGCAACCTGGCTGTCATGGCCTTTCGGCTGTAGACCCATGGCTTTGCGTCGCCGCCTTTCGGTGACTTTGCCTTTTAGTGTTATTTTCTATTTAGACTATTATAAAAAAATGTCTATGTCAAGAGAAATATCCAATTTTTAAGGAAAAAACCTTGTATTACTTTTTGGGTACACAAGATTTTTTCACAAAAAAATAAATTTACTGAAAAACGTTCCAGGTGGATATTTTCAGAAAAAAGCATTTAATCACAATATGCAGTTATTAAAATCGGAATAACTTCTATATGTCGTGGTCAATGCCATTAACTTAAACGATTATTGACTATTGAACCTCAGAACACCAAATCACGCTACATGCGTGATCGAATTTAGAATTGTTTTTCCTTACTTCTGCGGTTCGATATTCGACCTGCCCGCCAGTGCATTTTTGTACGAATTGCTTTGGCCGCCCTTAGCAATGATATCTGAGTAAATAGACACTAATTCACACAAATGGCAATGGCAGGCGGGTATTCACAAATTACTTGAAAATTTGCTTAAGTTAACGACACTGACGTCGTGGTTATAATTAGGCAATTCCCAGCTTGAGCTTGAGTGACTTCAGGGTATTCTTCATAAGCATGGTAATCGTCATTGGGCCTACCCCACCCGGAACAGGTGTGATATAACCTGCGATCTCCTTGGCTTCATCAAAATCTACATCCCCTTTTAATATCGCTATTTTCTTCCCTGTTTTCTCGCTTATCTTTTCTCCCACCCTGTTTACACCAACATCAATTACACAGGCGCCCGGTTTAATCCACTCAGGTTTTACCAGTCCAGGAACGCCTGCGGCAACGATAAGAATATCCGCCCCTTTACAATGCCCCTCCAGATCTTTAGTGCGAGTATGTACAATGGTTACAGTCGAGTTGGCTCCGGGTCCTTTTTGGAGCATCATATTGGCTATCGGTTTCCCTACGATATTTGAACGGCCGACAACTACTACCTCAGCTCCACTGGTCTCTACACCGGCCCGTACAATCATTTCCTGGATGCCGGCAGGTGTGCATGGTGGAAACTTTACTTCATCACCGCCAATCATAAGTCTTCCTACATTTACAGGATGGAATCCATCCACATCCTTGTCAGGGTCGATTGCATTTAAAACTTTCTTCTCGTCTATATGTTTAGGAAGAGGAAGCTGAACGAGAATTCCATTAATGCTCTCATCATTATTATACTTATCAATAAGCGCCAGAAGATCCTCTTCGGAAATATCAACCGGCTGGCTGTCCTGAACCTCAGTAAAACCTACCCTGTGTGCAGTTTTAATCTTAAGTGTCACATAAGACATTGATGCTGGATTTTCACCAATCAGGATAGTTACCAGGCCGGGTACAACTCCATGCTTTTCTTTGATTTCGGCCACCTCTGCGGTAATCTCTTCAAGAATTTCCTCTCTTATTTCCGTCCCTTTGATCAACGTTGCAGACATCTTTAATCTCCTTTCATTAAAATGTTATATAACTCCGGGCAATTTCCCATTGCACCGTATGGTTTAACAACAGTAACTTTTTTAGTTCATTAAATTCCTCGTGTCAAGAAGACTCGCTGTGTGTTAAACTAAACAGGAAAAGGAACATTCATAAGCCCTATTGTTTCATCAAGTCCAAGCATTATATTCATGTTTTGTACAGCTTGTCCTGCCGCACCCTTTACAAGGTTGTCAATCGCTGAAATCAATATTAAACGGTTATTACGCAGATCAAGCTTAAACCCAATATCACAGTAATTAGTCCCGCGAACATGCAATGTGTCAGGAAACCTTCCTTCAGAACAAATTCTTATAAAGGGGCTGCCGGAGTAAAAATAAGAAAAACAATTTTGTATATCTTCAGAACTGACACCTTTCAGAAGATCTGTATATATCGTCGTCAGCATTCCACGGGTCATTGGAACAAGATGTGGCACAAAGGTTATATTTACATCCTGCCCCGATTCAATGCTAAGTATCTCTTCCATCTCCGGGTTATGCCGGTGTACGGCAATCTTGTAAGCTTTGAATGATTCATTCGCCTCACAAAAATGTGTTGTCAAAGAAAGTGATCTGCCTGCACCGCTGACTCCGGATTTTGAATCTGCAATAATTGTATGAATATCTATTAATTTTCTTTTCAATAAGGGTATAAGAGGTAACAGGACACTTGTAGGATAGCATCCAGGATTACCAATTAAATCAGTATGTTTTATCTTTTCATGATAGATTTCACATAACCCGTAAACAGTGCTTTCAAGCAGGCCTTTTGCGCTGTGTGCCTGATAAAAATCCTCATACTTTTCTGCATCACGGAACCTGAAATCAGCTGAAAGATCTATCACCTTTTTATCCTTTTGCAAAAGCTTCGGCACTATCTCCATTGGCAGTTTGTGGGGCAATGCCGTAAATATAACATCAGCCCTTTTACAAATGTGATCTATATCCAATGCTTCACACGTCATGTCGACACTTCCAGCCATGGACGGATAAATGCTGTCAAACCTTTCTCCAGCATATTGCCGGGAAGTCAGGATTGAAAGTTCTATACCAGGATGCCCTGAAAGTATCCTAACCAACTCAGCACCTGCATATCCGGTCGCACCGACAACGCCAACTCTGATCATAAAGCCTCCCTGTTTTCAATGCATTACAAGGTGTTAAATCGGTAAAAATATCGCTGTAGCACTAAAAATACCTTAAGAGAAGGATTTCATAACAAAGATAATATGTAATTTCAAGGTGATTCATGACAGGGTAACCGCATTTGGAAAAATAAAATCGGAATAAATTAGTTTAAAAGGATGGGCTTAAAGGTTTTTCTCTACCGTAAAGCGTGAGAGAAAAATTTCTTAAGCCCCGGAACAGTCCCAAAGATAACATTATTTTATAAATGGGTTTACCCTGTATTTAAAAGTCTAATATCTTGACAGAATAATTTTTATGATTAAACTTCTCCGTTGAAATAAGAAAAAAAGGTCCCGACATGCCGGTTTATGAATATGAACATATAGAAAAGCCTTGCGGTAAGGGTAAAGTCTTTGAAGTGCGACAATCGATTAATGATAAGCCATTTATAGAATGCCCAAGGTGTAAAGGTCCGGTCCGCAAGCTCATGTCCCTGGGTAACATCTCTTCAAAAAAAACCAACAGCGAACTTCGTAACCTGGGGTTCACCAAGCTGGTTAAGAGAGATGACGGCGTTTATGAGAATGTGACCGCACGTAATGGAGAAAGCCGCTACATGCTCCGGGATAAACCTGAAACCATTCCTGATTTTAAAAAGACTATTAAGGACTAATTCTGTATTGCCCAGTTTGCATCAATTGAAAAATGTGCCCAAGAAAGCATTCAGGTTCTGTGTTATCAAGTCGGGTCGACAGTTTAAACGAGTTTGACACGGCTTTATAAGCCTATGGCTTATTAAAACCGGGCTATCTTAATGCTATTTTATTTCAATGGACTAAAATTTTAAGAACTTTTTTGCCAATAAGGAGAAAGATATGATCCGGGTCGAAGGTCTCACAAAATATTATAATGATCTTTGTGCGGTTGATCAAATCAGTTTTGACATCTCAAAGGGAGAAATCATGGGACTGCTGGGTCCCAATGGCGCCGGAAAAACAACAACTCTGCAAATGCTTACCGGTTTTCTACGGCCCACCTCAGGCAGCATTAGAGTCAAGGACTACAACATTGATGAACATTCTCTTCAAATTAAAAAACTGCTTGGTTATCTTCCTGAATCAGCCCCTCTTTATCATGACATGCTTGTTTATGATTATCTCGACTATGTTGCAAATATCCGAGGAATAAACAGTTCAAAAAAAATCTCTCGAATCCGCTATCTTGCTGACCTCTGTGGCATCATAGAAGTTATGCATAAACCCATAGGAGAACTCTCCAAAGGCTTCAAGCAACGTGTGGGGCTTGCCCACGCCATGATGAATGATCCGGAAATATTGGTTTTTGACGAACCTACCTCAGGACTTGATCCCAATCAGATCATTGAAATTCGAGACATCATAAAACAGATAGGCAAGGAAAAGACTATCATTTTATCCACACATATTCTAAGCGAAGCTGAAGCAACATGTGACCGTATCGTTATTATAAACCAGGGTAAGATTGTTGCGGACGACAGCACGGAAGCACTGAAACAATCGGTTAAAGGAAAAAATCTTATAAACATTTCTCTTGAAAACGTAGGATTTGAATCTGTAAAACAGCAACTCCTCACTATAGACGGCATTGAGGATATTGTGCAAGTAAATGAAGATAACGGCATTTTAAACCTCAAACTCACCTGCCGATCTTCTGCTGATATTAGAGGCGATATTTACCGGAATATCAGGCAAACAGACTGGATCCTCTTAGAAATTCATCAGGAAGCCCAAACACTTGAAAAAATTTTCCGAAAACTCACCAGGGAGAATTAATATGCGACAATCTATACATATTTTTAAGAAAGAGTTTCGAGCTTATTTCCTATCCCCCATAGCCTATATCGTCATATCTGTTTTTCTTCTGATTACAGGGTGGTTCTTTTTTACAACATTCTTTCTTTATAATCAGGCAAGTCTTCGCAATTTCTTTTCTCTTCTCCCCATTATCTTTTCATTTGTAGTTCCCGCGGTCACCATGCGGCTGTTTTCCGAAGAGCTGAATATAGGCTCATATGAAACCTTGCTGACCATGCCGGTAACATTTCTGGACGTGGTTTTGGGTAAATATCTTGCTTCAGTTGCCTTTATTACAGTCATGCTTATCCCGACTTTAGCTTATCCCATTACTGTCTCATTTCTTGGCCAACTCGATTGGGGCCCTGTAACAGGCGGGTACATCGGGGCTGTCCTCCTGGGCGCCTCTTTTTGTGCAATAGGGCTGTTTTCCTCTTCTATAACCAGAAACCAGATTATAGCCTTTATTATAGGTATGGCTATTTGTTTCAGCCTGGTGCTTATTGATAAAATGCTCTTTTTCCTCCCCAGAATTTCGTTGAGCTTTTTTGAATACCTGGGCGCAGACTACCATTTTAAGAATATTTCAAAGGGTATTATCGACTCAAGGGATATCCTGTACTTTCTGAGCATAAGCTTTATCGGCCTTTACAGCACACACCTTGTTTTGCAGGAAAAAAATTAAGGAGAACAAAAATGGTTGTTAAAAAAAGATCGAAAAATTTGCTTAAATTTTTCGTCTACCTTATTGTCATAGTCCTGATAAATTTAGCCGGAGCTACTCTTTTTTTCAGGCTGGATTTAACCGGAAATAGAATCTACTCCATTTCCAAAGCCAGCCGGCATGTTGTCTCCACCCTTTCGGAACCGCTCACAATCAAGGTCTTTTTTACCAGAAACCTGCCGGCTCCCAACAACAACACGGAACGGTATCTTCACGACCTTTTGGAAGAATATGCTATTTATTCGAATAAATACTTCAACTACACCTTTTATGACGTCAGCCCTGATGAAGGAGATATCAGCCAAAAAACCAAAGAAAACAGGGAGCTTGCTCAAAATTACGGAATTCATCCTGTTCAAATTCAGCTTATCGAAAAAGATGAAATCAAATTTCAGAAAGCGTACATGGGCCTTGTATTAATTCATGGAGACCTGATAGAAAAGATCCCCACTATTACGTCAATTGACGGGCTTGAATACAAATTAACTACAGGAATTAAAAAGCTGAACAATAAAATCAGTGCCCTTTTAAGCCTGCAGGAAAAAATAAAAATTAATCTTATTCTCTCATCTTCCTTGAAAATCGTAGCTCCGTATTTGCAACTGAACAATCTTTCCAGCCTGCCTGTGCGGATGGAAAAGATTGTTAATAATATAAATCAAAAGAGCTATGGGAAGCTGGAATTTCAATATCTTGACCCCACAAAAGATCCCGGCCTTGAGGAAATTATAAATAAATATAATATCATGAACTTAAAATGGCCCGATTTTGATAGCGGAAATATCAAGGCAGGGAGCGGGGCCATCAGTCTTTTTATGGTATATAAAGATAAAGCAGTGACAATTCCGCTTCTTCATATTCTCAGACTGCCGATTATAGGAACCCGTTATGAAATGGCCGACATGAACGAAATGGAAGAAATAATCAGCGGCAATATCGAATCGCTCATCGATATCAACGAAGACATAGGTTATCTTGCCGATCACGGAACACTCAATATGCAGGGTGTTTCATCCTTTAATCCGGCGATGCAAAGGAGTCAGAGCAACCTGACCAGCTTTAAAACCCTGGCAGAGCAAAATTACACCATAAAATCTTTAAATCTTAAAGACAAAAACATCCCTGAAAGCCTTGGCACCTTGATTGTCGCCCGGCCAACGGAAACTTTTACCGACTACGAATTGTTCCAAATCGATCAGTTTTTGATGAGAGGGAAAAATCTGGCCCTGTTTGTTGATTCTTTCAAAGAAGTTATGCCTTCAGGTCAACAGGGTATGGCTTCCGGCCGAGGGCCTATGTATCTTCCCATCAATACCGGTCTTGAAAAACTTCTTAATCATTACGGAATCCGTGTTAAAAAATCATATGTCATGGACGAAAATTGCTACAGGCAAGAAGTGCCTGCACAACTTGGAGGGGGTGAAAGACCCATCTATTTTGCGCCGTTAATAAAAAATGAGTTTATAAATAAGGACCTGGATTTCATAAAAAATATCAAGCGGTTGATAGCAGTAAAAATTTCCCCTATAGAGCTTGACGATGAACGTATAGCCAAAAATAGTATCAAAGCCCATAAGCTGTTTTCCTCATCGGAAAAGTCCTGGGAAATGAGCGGGGAAATCAACTTAAACCCCATGTTGATACACCCACCGCCTTCCGAGGAAAAACAAAGCCTGCCCCTGGCCTACATTCTTGAAGGCGAATTTTCCAGCTATTTTGCAGGAAAACCGATACCTGAAAAAATATCGCCTGAAATAAATTCTGAGAACAAAGATCGGAAGGCTTCTGAAGATACTAAGAAGGCCATCGATTTATCCAAGTTCGACAGTAAAGCTGAGTTCATTTCAAAAGGTAAGCCCGGAAAGATTTTTATCATATCATCTTCCGATATGCTAACGGATAATGTGCTGGATCAAGAGGGGAGAAGTTCCAACGCTGTTTTTGTTATGAACGTATTAGACTATTTAAGCAATCGGAAAGAAATCGCTGTTATGCGCAGCAAAGAGCAGCGATTTAACCCGTTGCAGGAATCAGAGGCAGGAACGAAAACTTTTATAAAATCATTTAATATTGCCGGTCTGCCTATACTTGTCGTCATCTTCGGGCTTTTTGTATTACTTAAGCGGCATTCCCGAAAAAAACGCATCCTGATGATGTTTCAAAAATAAGGAAATATTTCTATGAAGATTAAAAAGGAATATATCATACTTGCTGTCATAATTGTTGCTCTGTTACTTTATCTGAGCCAGCGCAGAACTGACAGGACCCTTTACCATCTGCCGGATGTGCCGGAAATCTCAAAATCTGATATAACAAAAATAGAAATTAATAAAAACAGCATACCCATTGTCCTTAGCAAAGAAGGTGACAGATGGACAATCGAGCCCAAAAAATATCCGGCAGATACACTGAAAGTCAAAAACATGCTCGATATTATGGAAAAACTTACATTGACAGCTCTTGTGTCTGAATCAAAAAGCTATAATCGGTATAATCTTGATGATGATAATAAAATAACTGTTAAAGCATTTGATAAAGATAAGCTTAAGATTGAGTTTGATATTGGTAAAGCAGCATCATCCTTTCGCCATACTTTTGTAAAAATCGCCAATGACGAGCGGGTTTTTCATGCGCGTGGCAGTTTTAGGGGGAAGTTTGATAAAACTGTGGACGATCTGCGGGATAAAACGGTCCTTGCCTTTAAGCTGAACGAAATCGATGAAATATATATAACCAACGGCAATAAAGAGATATCTTTCAGCAGAACCAAGTCTCCTGTGGAAGTCAAGGAGACAAAAGAAGCTGACACAGCGAATCCGAAATCTCAGCAGACGGAAATAACCTGGCAAAATGCTTCCGGAAAAAAGGGGGATAATTCGAAAATTAATCGTCTTCTCACTACCCTGTCAGACTTGAGTTGTGAAAAATATTTATCCGGCCAAAGTAAAAACGAATTAATAAATCCTGTAATTACCTTACTGCTCAAAGGTACTAAAGAGTATAAACTCTCAATATTCGCAAAACCTGATAAGGCTGACAAAAATTATCCGGCCATATCCTCGGAAAATAGCTATCCTTTTATTTTGTCCGGCTCACAAGTGAAAAGTATAATGGAATACTCCGGTGAAATGCTGGAAAAGAAAAATGAATCGTAAAGAGGAAAACACGAAATAAATACCTTTTCGTGTTTTCGTGTTTTCGTGCTTTCGTGATAATTTTTTATTCCCCGATTAATCTTAAATCAACAAAAATCTATTCTTCCTTCATCCGCCCAGATAAGCTTTTTTAACCTCCGGGTTTTCAAGTAAATCTGCTGATTGGCCTTCCAGCACTACATTGCCGCTTTCCAGCACATAACCCCTCTTCGCAAATTTTAGTGCCATCCGTGCGTTCTGTTCAACCAGCAAAATCGTGGTACCTTCCTGATTAATCTCCTTTAACGCAACAAAAACATCGCGCATAAGCAAAGGAGCCAGCCCCATGGACGGCTCGTCCAGAAGCATGATTTTTCTGCCGCTCATAAATGCCCTGCCGATGGCCAACATTTGCTGCTCACCACCGCTTAAGGTACCGGCTTTTTGAATTTTGCGTTCATCCAATCGAGGGAATATGGCGAACACCCGCTCAATGTCTTTTGCGATATTTTCTTTATCCCTGCGGGCAAAGGTTGCAAGCTGGAGGTTTTCCAGAACCGTCAGATTGCCGAACAGTCGTCTTCCCTCCGGCACATGGGAAATGCCCAGCTCGCTGACAACTTTATCAGCGGGATATTTTAGCAAATCTTTATCCTGAAAGGTCATCCGGGTACCTTCTTCCACCGGCACCATCCTGGAAATCGCTCGTAGTGCAGTGCTTTTCCCTGCACCGTTAGCACCAATTATCGTTACGATCTCGCCTTCTTCAATCTCAAAGTTTATCCCATGCAGGGCTTTAATATTATCGTAGGAAACCTTCAGGTTTTTCACTGACAGCATCAGTCTATTGCCTCCTTACCCAGATAGGCATCAATCACTCTGGAGTCGTTTTGGATTTCTTCCGGAGTTCCTTCAGCTATCACCTCGCCGAACACCAGGGTCTGTATTTTCTCACACAGTTCCATTACCACTTTCAGCCGGTGTTCAATTAAAAAAATGGCCAGTCCGAATTCTTTATGAACCTGACGGATTATTTCCATCATCTGAATCAACTCTTCCGGGTTCATACCGGCTGTAGGCTCATCCAGAAAGAGAATTTTCGGCTCAATGGCCAAGGCCCTGGCCATCTCAACCCTTCTCTGAGCCCCGTAAGGCAGGTTAAGCACATTCTCGTGCGCCAGATCGCTAATACCGACAAGTTCCAGGAGGCCATATGCCTTGTCTTCGGCCTCTGCTTCCTGTCTCTTTCGTTTCGTTGTTCCAAAAAAAGCTCCGGCCAACCCGTAGGTCATCTTCGAATATTGGGACATTATCACATGCTCGAGGACGTTCATATGGCGCCACAGCAGCAGGTTCTGGAAAGTTCGACCGAGCCCTGCGGAAGCAATCTGGTGGGGCTGAAGCCCCACAAGATTCTCGCTTCCCAGTCGCACGGACCCTTCAGTGGGCTGGTGAATGCCGGTTATCAGATTAAAAATAGTCGTCTTGCCTGCTCCGTTGGGACCGATTAATCCCCTTATCTGGCCCGGTTCAATCTGAAGGTCGTAGTTATGAACAGCCCGCAGTCCGCCGAAATAGTGAGTCATTTTCTCTACCTGAAGCAATGACATATTATACCTCTTTTCCTTTTTTCTTTTTAGGCTGGATCAACTTCTTCACGTTAAAC
>DAOWEJ010000002.1 GCA_030638575.1 Deltaproteobacteria bacterium
AAACTCCCATCACATCGGTTTTTTCCGGTTCAGTCAGCACCTGGTCAGAATCAAGACTTCCTGCGCGTTCTATGGCATCTTTTAACACATAAACTGCCATGTAGCTGCTGGATGTCCCCAGGCCTTCAGGTTCGACCCCCCATTTTTTGGCATAGGCGTTATAAAATTTCATAGTCCACGGCGTGGCATTGGATGGTGCATTACCGGCGTTGACGACGTTGCACAGTGTGTATTCGCCCTTGCCATCAGTGGCTTTCCAGAAACCTGGTTGCTCTGCGGCGGCAAGAGTGGAACCGAAGGGGAGCGCAGGAATCTTCATATCATACCATTGTTTCAGGAGAATAGCACTTTCCGGCATGTCCATCCAGATATTGATAATCTCAGTATTCGTCTTTTTAGCTTTGAGCAGTCCCATGGAAAAATCAGTAGCCCCAGTGGGATATATTTCAAGGCCTGTGACGTTCCATCCTTTTTTGGTCGCGACTTTTTTCATACCATTTGCCGCACCGCGAGCATGGGCAACATCTTGAGCAATAATAAAAACATTATTGAATCCGTATTTCTCTTTTAGGTCAGCAAAATTAGCTATCATCTCACCAATTAGCTGTACACCCTCCCCGTGAATGCGAAAGCAATACTTAAACTTGTCATACTCCTTCGCCACCATGGCATGGTATTTCGGGGTCAGCACACCGGTGGAGAGGATGGAAACCTTTTTATGTTTGGACAGAAGGGGCATGGCAGCCAGGGCCGCCTCCGAGCGGACCGGTCCGCCCAGAATAAAGTCCGCCTTTTTATCTAGGATAAGCTTTTCAACTGCAAGGAGCGCCTCGCTCACCGGCACACCGGGTTCCAGGTCTCTGGTATCGATCACTTCGACTTTGAATGGGTGTTTTTTACCGCCCACATTCACACCCCCCTTTTCGTTGATCTCTTCAACGGCCAATTTGACGCCCCTTTCCGCATCCCATCCATAGAGAAAAGCGGTTGAAAGCGGGCAACCGATAACGATTGGTTTTATTGGTTCTTTAGCCACGTCGCAGCTCTGGAATACAGCAACCAGCATTGCAATCGCTACAATGATAATAATTTTAAAATACCTTGCTTTCATTTTTCATTCCTCCTTTGCTTTAAAAAATGTGAGTTTGGGAGTAGCCTTTTGTTAATATTGATGAATTCGTAAAAAGTGGTTTTTCTACTTTTTACGAAACTATCAATATTGATTGATGGAAGAAAAAGAGTCATTTATAAAAGGTCTCTATGCATAAAATTATATGTGCAAGACGAGAAGAGAAATAGCTGTGGAGATCTAAATAACGTTCATTGTTAAGAAGATTGTTTATTATTTATATTGGAATTGAGCTGTGGTCAAGGAAAAAACAGCTAGATAAATTCTAGAACCTAATCTATAAACCATTTAAAATAAATTAAGCACAGGCAAGAAATACCAGCATCACAATTTAGGTTATCTGCTTATTTTTTCTTCAGATTCTTGAGCGAAATGACTTTAGCACCAGTGCTATTTCGGGGTGTTTTCTTTTTATTTATCGGTACTTCCAGGTTATCAGGGATTTCCGGATCTTTCGGGCAAACAACTTCTTCCAGACGCATTTTTTTCCCATCCATCGTGAATTCACTGCCGTTTATATAAATATCTCTCAATATCCATGTGACAACTTGAAGGGGGACCTGAAGAATAAGGAGCTTAACATGATACCAGTTAGGTTTTGAATCAGGCAGGATATCTTCTATTCTGGCGAAAGCAAGAGGTTTATCTTCAAGAAATATAAGTACAGTATCTTTTTCTTTAGCCATTACAGCGGACCTCTTTTGTGGATTTAATTTTTGAAAAAGAAGGTTTATTGACTTTTTATCAAACCATCATTTCTATTTGTTACATATCGTACAACTTATGTAAAGTTTTGAGAATCGGGCTATTGTGTTTTTTTATATGATAGTGGTATAATATTAAACATTGAAATGTTTCAACCTTTATGTCATCTTCAGCCCCATTAAATAAGGGAGGCAGGCCCTGAGTTTATATAATATACATCCGATCGTAATGGGAACCAAGGTTTTTGACAAAGGCATGATGACCTACCAGCATGACTATGGAAAGGTATATACCATACCTATTTACTCATGGTATCTGGAAGGCGGCGATAAGAAAGTTCTTGTAGACACCGGAGAAATGAATCCAATACAATCTGAAGACAGGGAAAAGTCGATTGGCGGAAAGATTTATACTTTTGAACAAGGGCTTAAAAAATGGGATATCTCTCCGGAGGAAATCGATATTGTAATACATACTCATTTACACAACGATCATTGTGAAAATGACTATAAATGTGTTAATGCCGTATTTTATGTCCATGAAAAAGAACTGGAACGTATACACGATCCCCATCCATTAGATTTCCGTTACCTTGAAGATTATATTGAGGATGTGGAAAAAAATGGACAGATTAAAACCGTGACAAAGGATTTGGAAGTTTTACCTGGAATCCGGGTTATGCATACACCTGTCCATACGGAAGGAGGATTAACGGTACTTGTTGACACACCTGAAGGGAAGGCCGCCATAACCGGCTTTTGTGTGATCAGGGAAAACTTTTTACCGCCAAAAGAAATAAAAGCAATGGAAATGGAGGTTATTCCGCCGGGAACACCTGTTAATGTGTATGAATCCTATGATATCATGCTCAAAGTTAAAGAAATTGCAGATATATTGATTCCACTTCATGAGCCGGAATTTGCATCTGTTGATACTGTATCTAAATAACAAAAAACATAAATTTCATTAAGTGTCCTTAGGAGAATAAAAATGAAGATAAACACTCTTTTTTCAAAAATTTCAATCATTCTCCTTGTCTCTATGCTCGTTCTTGGAATAAGCACAGAGCTGCTGGCGGATCAGGAGAAAGTGGAAAAAACACTGGAAGAAAAAAAGGCCTCCGAAGTTGCTGTAGAAAAGGATGCCACTGAACCTAAAAAAGATGCTGCATATTGGTATGACAGGGGGATTCTTTGTTCGGTTTACGGAAATGACATTGCTGCAATTAAATATTTTGAAAAGGTTATTAAGCTCGAACCAGAAAGAAGCAAAGCTTATTTTCATAGGGGCGTATCATACGGTGAGATTGATGAGTTCGAAAAAGGGCTCTCTTCTATCTGCAAAGCAATTGAACTTGACCCTCAGATGGGGCTTTACTACTATGGCAGAGGGAGGGTTTACCTGATGTTAGGTGATAAAGAAAAGGCTATAGAAGATTTCAAACAGGCAGCGATTCTGGGTGACTATGATGCACGGAATTACTTGAAAAATGTTGTTATGGTTGAATGGGAATAAAAAGATCGGGTTTCGTATTATGGATAGCGATAGATATTGTTGTAAGTTTTAAAAACGTTTCTAATGAGTATAAAGATTAAAAAAATATTATTTTCCAACTTACTGCTATGCATGTTTCTCACCCTGCTGGTTATCGGGGGGATGCTGCTGGAGTTTTATCCCATGCAGTTTCTGGAATACAAGGCCTATGATTTTTTTGCCGGCTTGCGGAAAAGGGAAAATAGCAGCCCGGTTGTGATTGTAAAAATTGATGATAAGAGCATTAAAAATATCGGATGCTGGCCATGGCCTCGTTCTTATATAGCCGATATGATCCGCCGGCTTTCCGGGTATGGTCCAAAGGCATTTGGCTTGAACCTTTTATATTCCGGAAGTGAAATGAACCTCGGTCTCAAGGAGATCAAAAATGTAAGAGAGAAACTTAAAAACGACCCATTTTTGAAAAAAAGAAAAAGCCGTCTTAAGATTGACAAAATTCTGGCCAAAGCAGAGAAACGGCTGGAGCATGATGCTAAACTCACGGCGGCTGTGAATCACGCTTTAAACATTGTCTTGCCTTTACGTTTTACCATTGGTCTTTCTGAGCGTGATGATACTTCCGAATTATCTGGGGTTTTAATTAGAAATTCGCTGGATTTAAGCAGGAAGAATGCTAATCCGGCAAGGCCTGCGCACAGCTTGAATGATAAGACAATTATCGCCAGGGCAGTTACCACTTCTTTCGACCAGGCGGCCAGAAAGGCAGGAGCGCTTGGTCATATCAACCAGATTGCAAACCGGGACGGCACGGTCAGGAAATTACCTCTTTTTATCAAATATAAGGAGCGATATTTTCCTTCCATAGCCCTTCAGCTTGCTGCAAAATATGTAGGGGGAAGTATCGAGGACTTAAAGTTTGAGGACGATGGTCTTAGTCTCGAAAACCTTAAAATACCAACTGACAAATATTACAGGATGTTGATCGATTATGGCGGACAGGGACAAAGAATTACAAGCTTCTCCTTTTCAGATGTTTTTTACGGCAGGGTTCCTGCAAATGCTTTTCATGATAAGATCGTTTTGCTTGGAATCACTTCAAAAGATATAATTCCTCTGTTTAAAACAACAGTCAACGCCGATGTTTCAAGTGTTGAGATATGCGCAAATGTTGTTGAGAACATTTTAAACCGCAAGCATTTTTCCAGACCTGCCTGGGCGTATGCATTGGAAATTATGGTCATTTTATATTTCGGTCTGTTTCTCGTATTTGTCATTCCCAAGGTAAATCCCAGGGACGGTGCACTAATACTCGGTATTTTTCTAATCACCTGGGTCGGATTTGCCGTGGTTCTTTTTATGGTATTCGGCTACTGGCTCAAGGTCCTCTCACCTATTTTTCTTGCTGTAATTGGCTACTTTCTCCTGGGATATAAAAGGTTTTCCGATGAAAAACAGCATGAAACCATGGAACTGAACAAAATGCTGGGCCTGTCGTTTCAGAAAAAGGGTATACTCGATTTTGCCTTTGAAAAGTTTTTGCTCTGTCCGGTTGAAAACAAAGAGGTGAGAAACCTCCTTTACGATCTTGGTCTCGATTTTGAACGAAAAAGGATGTTTAAAAAGGCACTAAAAGTTTATAATCATATGCTGAAAGCAGGTAGATTTAAGGATATAAACGAGCGGATAAAAACTCTTGAAAATCTAGGAGAAACAGCCATATTTGCTCCTGGTTCCTCCCGGCAGGAAGCAACATTATTATTGAATAGTGCAACAACTAAACCGACCCTGGGGCGTTATGAGATTATAAAGGAACTCGGGCAGGGAGCAATGGGTACTGTCTATCTTGGCAAAGATCCGAAAATCAACAGGGAAGTGGCAATAAAAACCCTGAAATACGGAGATGTGGATGCAGACAAACTGGCTGAGGTAAAAAAGCGGTTTTTTCGCGAAGCAGAGGCCGCAGGGAGGCTCTCTCACACAAAAATAGTGACAATTTTCGATGTGGGGGAGGAATATGATATGGCCTATATGGCCATGGAGCTTATAAAAGGGAAGGATCTATCTGAATATTGCAGTAAAGATAAATTACTTCCGGTGAAACGTGTACTTGAAGTGGTTTCATCTGTGGCCAAGGCTCTCGATTATGCACACCGCCATGATGTTGTGCATCGCGATATTAAACCTGATAATATTATTCTTTTGAAGAACAATCAGGTGAAGGTTGCCGATTTCGGCATTGCACGGGTTATGACTGCATCAAAAACCCAGACAGGTGTTATCCTCGGGACTCCCAATTACATGTCACCTGAACAGGTTGCAGCGGAAAAAGTGGATGGCCGCAGCGACCTCTTTTCCCTTGGTGTTGTTTTTTATGAACTTTTGACCGGAGAAAAGCCCTTTAAAGGTGATAACCTTACAAATCTGATGTATGCCATTTCTAATGCTTCCTATGTACCGCTATCTGAGGTTAAACAGGATATTCCTTCATGTTGTGGGGCAATTATCGAGAAGTCCCTGACAAAAAGTGTAAGGAAGCGGTTTAAATCCGCAGCTGAAATGGGGAAAAATATCCAATCGTGCTTAAAGAAACTTGACTGAGCCATAAAATTTTCTGTTTAAAATCATTTAATCAAAACCGCCCTCGATTTTTTCCCATTTATTTTCAAAGTTATCGGGGCATCAAGTTTTACATGCCTTAAATAATCGGTTTCTCTTTCCGCAGGCAGTGATTTTAGCCAGTCAAAATCCAGAAAATCATCGCCGCCTTCCGCTATTGTAAGGTAGCTGATACCAAGAGAGGTAATATTATGGAAGAAATGGGACCCCTGGGAAGGATCAGCTTTTAAGTTTTCCGCTGTAGTTTCTATTATTGCGCCGATGCCTGAGATATCATTCCAGGTCACAGGGATTCCAAGCCAGTGATCAGCCGAACCCCATCTTCCCGGACCGATAAGTAGATATTTTCGATTCTGTTGTACCATATGACGGTTCATTTTACTTATTTCACCGGCTATTTCAACAGTTTTAGCCGGATCAAAGGAATCAGGCCTGGCAAAGATGATGTCGGCAATATCGACAAATTTGCCATTGCCCAGAGCCATTGTTGAAAAACAAAAAGCGCGACTTATATCTTTTTTAGTTATTTCGATATCCCTGTTGTGTTGGCTTATGGCCATCGGTCTTATCTGAAGAAGGCTGAATTCCGCCTTTTGCTTTTTACTAAAATCGATATTAACGGAAAATTCGATTTCAACCGGGGAACCGAGACCTTTACGCCCTATTTTCAGGATTTCGGAAAGGACTTGCGGGAGTGGAAATGAGTTATATTTTAATATACTTGCAAATGTAAGCACCTTATAGCCCGGTACATTACCCATGTCCCGTATCCGGTGTTCTTCGGGAACATACGTGCTGGAAAAATTAATTACAGGGGCATGATCATATGCATCATCGATTTCAAGTTTTGTTAGGGTTTCATCATCTGCTGACTTATCCGGCGACACGAAGCTATCCGGTGAATCTACCATTTTAAGCGCGTAAAAGAAACGCTGGGAATTTTTTAAAATGTCATCCACTGTAGAGAACTGGGGGAGAAACTGGGGATATTTCGGAGAAAAACGCAAAGATGTTCCTCCTTCAACTACTGTTTTCCCCAATCCCAGTGCAATATGTGCAATGCCTTCCTCCGGTTTCATATGGGATATTGGATAAAAATTATACGACTGGGCAACTCCTGAAAGCGCCGGATAGAAATAGTCACCGTGGCGGACTCCGCTTAACTGCTGAATAGCAACAGCCATTTTCTCATCTTCTGTTCGATGGAGGGTACTTTTTGCATAAGCCCTTGGAATCTCAAGATATGTGGAAGCATAAACCAGTTTTATTGCCTTGACCAGTTGTGCAAACCTTTGAGCAGGGTCGGGATGCTGATTGGGCAGCATATAGGTCTTGTAAATACCTGCAAAAGGCTGAAACTGAGCATCTTCAAGGAGACTGGAAGAACGAACCGCCAGGGGATATTTTACATGTTCAAGAAATAAATTGAGGTTGTTGCGGAGCCAATCGGGCAGGGTGGATTTTATAAAAATTTCTGTAATTTCAGCATCGCTGAGGTCACTTGTCGAAATATCCTTAAGGTTGTTTTCGCTGATAAAGGAGTCAAAGGCTTCTGTTGAGATGACAAGAGTTTTAGGGACGTTGATGATTATATCATTGAATTTTTCGTGAATTTGAGGATTTTTATTTAGCTGGGCAGATATAAACGCAAGCCCTCTCGCTTTTCCTCCGAGAGAACCCTTGCCGATTTTGATGAATTCTGCATCCGGGTCAAAATCACCGGAAACAAAATCGGCAATTATGCCTTTTTGGAGCCCCTTCCGCCGTTTATGAATACAGGCTATAAGATACTCTTTCCTTGCCTTTACGGTCTTAAAATCGGAAGGTTTGATAGGTTTGAGAATTGAGGCAAGCAAGGTTTCCGAGCGGGCCATGAGCCATCTTGAAAAATGATTCCTTACTGCATGAAAATAAACAGATTCATCAGGAATAGAAGGCAGAATTTTTTCCATTGCTCTAAGATTTGATACCCTCGCCACCTCCTTGCCATCGGGAAGACGAAAAATAAAGTCACCAAAGCCGAGCCTTTCTATGAAAAAGGATCGGATTTCAGAATGGAGTGTAGGCGAATTTTTATTCAAAAAAACAGCCGGAATCTTTGCCGCTTTCTTACGGTTTGCCTCTTCCGAGCTGAGATTGAGAAGCGGTATATCAGGTATTTCTTTTCTTATCATGGAAAGGAGATCAAATCCTGCATGGTCGTTCATTTTTCCGTTTCGGGGAAAACGGACATCTGAAAAGACACTCAGCAGATAAGGTTTATACTGCCTGTACAGCTTTTCAGCCTCTTCATAGTTTTCAGCAATAAGGATTTTGGGACGTGCTCTCATCCTGAGAATACGATGTTCTTCATTGAGCGACTCCTCCATTACCGCTTGAGTCTGCATAACGATTTCTTTATAGAGAATTGGAAGAAAGGATGAGTAATATATGGGCGAGTCTTCCACCAAAATGATGACCCTGACCTTTGCTCTTTGAGTATCATAGGCGACGTTCATCTGATCTTCTGTATTTTTAATCAGGGCTAGAAGAAGATCGCTGTTTCCATACCAAACGTATAGTCTGTCTATTGAGCTTAGATCAGGATGTTCAGAGTCAAGGAGAAGCCTGTTGGTGTTGTGAGCAAGGAGAAAAACCGGCAACTCCGGGCATCTTTTTTTTATTTTTTTTCCAAGACCAAAAGCATCCATGTCATCCAAGCGGGGCATGGTAATGACAAGATCGAATTCTTTGTGGGATAAAGCATTAAGTGCTTCCTGGGCGGTGGATACCCAGGTCAGCATAGGAGGCCTGGAAAGATTCAATCCGCGATATTCATGGATGATTCTTTCGGCAAGGCGTCCTTCCTCTTCCATGATAAAAGAGTCATATGGGCTTGAAACCAAAAGGATTTCAGTGACTTTTTTCGCCATAAGTTCATGAAAAACTTTAAAGGAAAGATCAAAATCATCTAACTTGTTATCCGGCAAATTTATATCAGTCATTATATCGTCTCTCGGTGCGTTATTTATATTACCCTGAAAAACCTGGTCCTTTGGGCCAGGTCAGAGTTCTTCGGCTCTGCCTTGGAGTTTGGTGTCTTAAATAACAAATCCCAAGCACCAAATTCCAAATAAATCTCAAAATCCAAATTTCAAACCGGTTCAAAGCGATTGTTTTTTTTGTTTGGGATTTTGAATTTTGGTCATTGTTATTTATTTGTTTTTTGGGATTTGTTATTTGGAATTTCAGTAAGTCAATGAACTTTCAATAAAGCAAATCCCCTCTGGGGATAACCAAAGCCTGGTCCTTTGGGCCAGGATTCTTTACATTTATTTGGTTTGGATAATTTTAATATACAGTAATTCGAAAGAGGAGACAAGAAACAAGTTAGGGCAGGGAGGAAACTATTGACTAGCCATCTGCTACTTGATACTTTTTATGGAAAAATATTAAAATCTTATAAAACAGATAATTGCCTTAGCCTAAAACATAAAACGAATTTTTGGATTTAAATTTACTATGAAAATAGCAATAGCACAAATTAATCCTGTAATCGGTGATTTCAACCATAATTTCGACAAGATAAAATACTATGCGGAAGAAGCTATAGCCCTTTCATGCGATCTGGTTATATTTTCCGAGCTTACTGTTTCAGGATATCCTCCAAGGGACCTTCTTGAAAAGGAGGATTTTGTTGACACAAACATAGCATATTTAAGCAACCTTGTATCCTCAATAAACGGCATAGGCGTTATTTGCGGTTTTGTTGATAAGAACCCGGATGATGAAGGAAACTGGCTTTTTAACTCTGCCGTTCTTTTTGAAAACGGAAAAGTCCTGCACAAGATTAACAAGCGGCTCCTGCCGACTTATGATGTGTTTGATGAAAGGCGTTATTTTGAACCCGGCATAGAGGTCGTAAGTTTTCCATACAAGGGGCGCAGGATAGGGCTTACCATTTGTGAAGATGTCTGGAACGACAAGGAAGCAATAAAGAAAAGAATCTATCATTTAGACCCGGTTTCATTGATGATAGAAGATGGCGCTGATCTGATTGTAAATATATCAGCATCTCCTTTTCATGTCGGAAAAAGGGAGTTCAGATGGGATATGCTTGGGTCTATTGCTAAAAAATATGATGTTCCACTGGTTTTTGCAAACCAGGCGGGAGGAAATGACAGCGTTTTATTCGATGGAATAAGCGCTGCCTTTAATCGAGAAGGGAAGATGGCAGCACGGGCCAAAGATTTTAAGGAAGATCTTGTAGTGTTTGATTTAAAAAGGACTGAGCCTGACGAGCAGAACCTTCATGCAGTTGCAGGCTCGGATACGGAATCGATACTAAAAGCTCTTATCATGGGAACACACGACTATGTAACGAAATGTGGTTTTAAAAAGGTTGTCATTGGTTTAAGCGGAGGAATAGATTCGACATTGACAGCATATATTGCTGTTTCGGCGCTGGGAAAAGAAAATGTTTCAGCCGTCTTTATGCCGTCACAATATACCTCGAAAGATAATTATGAAGATACGGAAAAACTGTCAAAAAATCTTGGGATCAAGCTCGAAACGATTCCGATTGACGGTATGTTTAAAGAGTTTTTGAAATATATTTCACCTTCTTTTAAGGAAAGTGATCCCGGTGTTACAGAGCAGAATATACAGGCAAGAATAAGAGGCACTATTCTCATGGCAATGTCCAACAGGGAGGGTAGTATTCTTCTTTCCACCGGTAACAAATCTGAGCTGGCGGTCGGCTATTGCACCCTTTATGGCGACATGAACGGCGGCCTGGCAGTAATTTCCGATGTTCCCAAGACAGCAGTTTATGACCTTGCCCGTTTTATAAATACTGAAAAAGAATATATCCCGTCCAGGATTATTACAAAAGCACCTTCTGCCGAACTCAAACCAGGCCAGACAGACCAGGATGACCTGCCGGCCTATGACATTTTAGATTCAATATTAAAAGGATATATCGAAGACTTTAAAGGTGCTGACGAACTTGTGAAGATGGGATTTGCCAGGGATCTGGTTGAGGATGTTATATCAAGGGTTGACCGGAATGAATACAAAAGACATCAGGCAGCTCCCGGTCTTAAGGTGACGTCAAAGGCGTTCGGTTACGGCAGGCGGTATCCGCTGGCGCAAAGATATACACCCAAATAATGCCTGAACGAAAAGCAATTTTCAGGCAAAATCCGAATGCCGAGTATCGAAATCCTAAACAAATTCGAATTCAGCGGTCGTAGCATACGCTACTATGGCGAAGTCGGCTATCAAATGAAAGAATGACTGAAACTAACCACGCCTGAGGAGTGAGAAATACGATGTTTTTGTCATTAGAATATTCGTATTTTGATTTCGCCTCAGGCGGATTTCATATTTCGTGCTTCGGATTTTGAATTTATGACCAAAAACAGGATTTTACGGTCAGGCACCATGCCATTTAATAGTTTCTATCTCTTGTCTTTGTATAAATTGCCCTAACAGCGGCACAGCAAAGGAATATTTACCATACCTGTTCTTATATACTATACCGGCGTTACTTAATGAAGAAAGCATTTGGTTTACATGGCTACTGCTAAATGGTTTCTCAAGTATTTCTTTCGATAAATCAACTATTTCATGAACAGCAAACTCCAATTCACAATTTTTAAGTCTGGCAATTACATAAAGCAACGCCCTTTGCCTGTCAGTAGCTCTGGCCCATCTCCCTGCGAAAAAATCCGTATCAAGTTTTCTCACTATCTCTTCTACCGGGATAGATGGCTCTTTTCCAACACTGATTTTCTGTACAAAAGCATCATAAACTTCCCTACAGATAAATTGAATAAAATATGGATAACCATCTGACAATTTCACAATTTCATCTACAGAATCGTCTGTTAATTTAACAGGGCAGTTTGTGTCTTCTATTGGTTTTAAGATGGCATCTTTGCTTTCAACTGTAGAAAGTCTGTTTAGGAAAACCACTCTGAACATTCTTTCGGCAAATGTTCTTGCTTCAACCAGTTTCGGGAATAATGTCGGCAGGCCTGTTAATACTAACATAAAAGGGATGCCTTTTTTTTGAATAGATTGAAATACATCTAATAAAATTGATAATGGATATTGGTCTTTGGCAGTGTGGTCAGCTAAATTCTGTGCCTCATCATAGGCGAATATTAATCCTTTTGGTTTTTGCATAGAAAGACATTCCCATACAACCTCAAGAAGGTTTTTTAATTGATCGGAGACAAGTCCCGGCGTATTATCATAAATATTTTTTAAGGTATGAAAATTAAGTGTATATTCAATAGATTCAGTTTCAGAAGCAAAACCAATTTTTTGTGCTTCAGATTTCTCAATAACGATATTTGACGTTACAACAGACAGGTCAGTCAGAAGACGGATAGAAATATTATTTTCGCTGATACTTGCTGATTCTGACAGATCTGTCCCTATCCATAACCATTTATCTTTGATAGCTTCCGGTTTAAAAGCGTCGAGTAAAACCGTTTTGCCGACTCCTCTTAAACCGGTAAGAACCATGTTTTCGAGAATTGTTTCTTGTGTTAATAACCTAAGAAATTCTTGCGTTTCCTTTGTTCTTCCTGCTAAATATGGTGGAGTATGCCCGGCTCCGGGGCGGAAAGGGTTCTTAAATTCATGTTGGTTTTCCATATGCCACCTCCATATTTATATGTTGAGTTAAATTTAGTCTTCAGTCTAAAAGTAGCCCACAATATAAAAGTTGTCAAGAAAAATATTTACCATAAAAAATATTTAGGCAAAAAGTTGGCGATCGCCTAGTGCTTTTGAATAATATTTGGCGAATAGCATGAGACATAAAAAATTTAACTGTGAACGGATACGCTTGAAGGATTCAAAAAAAAGCGATTTTGATAAAGCAGTAAAATTTATTGAATCATTAAAAAAGAAAACTTTTGGGGAGACTCCTTGTTACGACTTCGCTTTTTGTTTCAATCCGATTCCCCGAAAGGTTGAAAAAACTTAATTTGATTGTTATAGATACCGATACATCATATAGAATTAAAATGGGAATTTATATGCCCCTTTAGTTTTATGATATTTTAATATTATGAAAAAGCCCGATACTCATAAAATTGATTTGCTGCTTCAATACACACTTTTAGTGGCAGGACGGGAAGATTGGGGAAGTCGCGAACTCGGGATGATTCATCTTATTAAATATCTATACCTTGCCGATTTGGCCTACTCAGAACATCATAATGGGCAAACATATACAGGGCTTAATTGGAAATTTTATCATTTTGGTCCATGGTCAGAAGAATTATATCAAAGAATTGAACCTGCTCTACTATCAATCGGGGCAGAAAAGAAGGTATATCCAAGCACCAAGTATGAAAAAGATTGTGTACGGTGGTTGATTCAAAACGATGAGATGTTCGAAGAGCTGGACAGCGAATTAAGTATAATACTTACCGGTGCCGTTCAGAGGTTGGTACATAAATTTGGATCAGATACCGAAGGGATTCTACACTTTGTATATAAAACAGTACCAATGCTTCAAGCTTCACCAGGAGAGATGCTAGACTTTACACCTCATACATCCAGCGATCAACAATCTGAACAAGCTCAAGAAGAAGACACAACTTCTACTCCTTTAACCGCTCGCCAACTAAAGAAGAGAAAAGAAAAACTTTCTGTTATAAGGAAACATTTAAAAGAAAGATTGGATGAGAAAAAGAAACAAGTACGATTTATCCCGACACCTCCAAGGTATGATGATGTTTTTTTTGAAGGTGTGAAGTATCTTGATTCACTTGCCGGAGAACCAATAGAGCCTTTAGAAGGAACTCTTATTATCGCAGATAGTGTTTGGAAATCAAAAGCAAGGTTTGATCCTGATGTACCCTGATGATTCAATTCAAGGCATGTTATCTCCAACTCCTTGGTGGGAAAAGGATAGTAACCGGGATTATAAACGAGGCAGGTTGGTTAATTTTTTTGCCCCTCACGTTGATCAAAGTCCTTTTACTCTTATTTCTGTAGGAAGGAATGAGGCCACAGAGCATAATACAGCCCTTGTAAAAATTACCCCCCTTGATATACGAAGTGTGATACGATATCCAAAACTCCCTGTTGCAGCATTGCCTCAATACAAAAATGAAGTAAGGACTGTTTATAGAGCCAAAAAACGCCCGGGTCTTATTGTTTGCAGTGGCGGATCTAAGATCGACAAAATTCTGACAGAAGGGAAAGCTAAATGGCAAACTTCGCGTACTGTGTTAGTTGCGCCATATTACGGCGCTGATGAAGGTGAGAAAAGGTCTGGTTTCAAGCCGGAATTTGTAAAAAGAATCCGACGGTGTGAATATCCGCAGTATATGTGGGATCTTTTACCAATAAATGGAAGTACTAAAGACTCGGTCATGAGGTTGGACCACCTACAACCAGTCGGCCGGAGTCAAGACTCAATGGAACTTTTAGACTATTGTCTTAGTGACGATGCCCTTTTACTTTTCGATGAATGGCTGGAATGGCTTCTGAAGGGTTCTCTTGAAACTGACACCATGTTTGGTGAACTTAGAGAAGACCTGATAAATCTCCCTTGATGCAATTATTTTCCAGGGTGCCTCAGACATTGCCAGCAATAGAATTTTGTATATCGACTATGCGAGAGCGTGATATTAGGGGTCATTATGTTTGACTCTTGTATAAAATTAGCAATGATCATACGTGGGCTTGACCATAAGCACTTTGTTTTAAGCGAAGATGACCCTGATAAAAACAAGATCGATAATGACGGCAGATTACCCCTGCCGGGTGGGTAAAAAATAATTTTAAAGGAATATGGCATGACAGAAAGATTTAATGAAAAATTGATTGAGATACTTAAGACAGATTCCCGTTTTGTTGATGATGAAGGGGAACTAGTCAAAGCAGCGGTGATTGACCGTGCATGGAAGATAGACCGGGATTTAGTGAAGCTGTTGCTAGCTGAACCGGATATTAAAGCAAAATTTTTTGATAAGATTGAAAAACACTGGATTTTTAATATCAATACTTTCATTGAATACCTATCTGACAAAAATTTTCTTGCTAACTCATATACCCGCTTCCGCAATAAAATCGGCTTGAACATCGTGGGTAAGTTCCTGCGTGAAAGAGGCGAAGTTTCTCTTGTGTGGCCATATAAGGATTGTGTGCTGGAAGGCGGGCAAACCAAAGAAGAAGAAAAACGAAAAGAGATTTTTTTTAATGAAATTCTAGCGCAGGATGAAATTGACCGGCTGTTTGACCCGAAGGTATTGACTAAATGGAAACGCTATACACCGAACGGCAAACAAGAAGTAACAGAGATTAAACGAGATGAAAAAGGCACGATACAGGAAAATCTGATTATTAAGGGTAATAATTTGCTGGCATTGTATACCCTGAAAACGGGGTTTAGGGGCAAGGTGAAGCTGATCTATATTGACCCGCCTTATAACACAGGCAGCGATTCTTTTGGTTATAACGATAATTTTAAGCATTCAAGTTGGTTGACATTTATGAAAAACCGGCTGGAGGTGGCGAGGGAGTTATTGAGAGAAAGCGGGTTAATTTTTGTTCAATGCGATGATAATGAAGCAGGCTATATAAAAGTATTAATGGATGAAGTCTTTAATATTGAAAATTATATTGCGACCATGTTTATGCAAGTTAGATATGGGGGTAAAACCTTATCTGAAGACAGTGACTTCCAAAAAGTGATAGAGCAAGGATTTATTTATTCCAAGAATGTTTCTTTATTTAAACCCAATAAGGACTTAGTTGAATACTCGTTAGATAAATTTGAATGGAAAATCACAGAATTAGAAAAAGGTGATGTTGTTGAGGTAGCAAATAGAAAAGTAGAAATTTTCAAAAGCGGACAATACAAAATAGAAAAAATTTCCCCGAGTGAAAATGGGTTAAAAGAAACTTGGGCAACAGGGGCATTAGCTAGACAAAAAGGTAGTTCCGGAGAATTTCTTGCATTAAATCTTGCGCCTCGAAAAGAAAAAGATGGACTATCATGTTTGTACAAAGTGTATGGAATTGGTGAAGATGGTTTAGGCTACAGATATTTCACCGGTCCCAAAAAAGCTGATGCGAAAAGAGGCAAATTTTATTCTGGAATACCATTGAAAACTTTAGAAGAAATGAAATCCGGAAATAAAAACAAGGAAGTTCCGATAGTGAATTTTAGAGATTTTTCAGCTGATTTTGGAAATTGTAGACATGAGGGAGGTGTAAATATTAAAGGTGGTAAAAAGCCTGAATTATTGCTTGAGTTCATAATAAGTAAATTTTCTAGTGTGGGAGATATTGTCCTCGATTATCATTTAGGTTCTGGAAGCACTTGTGCTGTGGCTCATAAAATGGGTCGCCAATATCTCGGTATTGAACAATTAGATTATGGAAGAAATGATAGTGTTGCGCGGTTAAAAAAAGTTCTCGGCAAGAAGGTGAAAAAAGACGGCAAACTGTTTGAAGAAATTGAATATGACACCAGCGGCATCTCAAAATCCGTCAACTGGCAAGGCGGCGGAGACTTTATCTACTGCGAATTGATGAAATACAACGAAGCGTTTATGGATAAAATTCAAGCTACAAAAACATCTGATAAGCTTATAGAATTATGGAAAGAGATTGCCGAAAACTCTTTTCTTAACTGGTATGTGAATCCTGAAATACCTCAAGATGCAATCAATGATTTTATCGAAATTGGCAAAACAGAAAACGGTCTGGAAAAACAGAAAAAGCTGCTGGCTAAACTGCTGAACAAAAACCAGCTATATGTCAATCTTACTGAAATTGAGGATAAAGACTTTGCGGTAAGTAATGAAGATAAAGAATTGAACAGGTCATTTTACGGGGAGGCGTATAGTGGCTGATAAATTTTTATATGAAACATTAGACTCCGCCTCTGAATTGGGGTTCTTGAAAAAAGAAATCCCGGACTTTCTTAAAGACAATATCAATCATAAATTTGAATTGCGGCCGTATCAAAGCGAAGCCTTTTCCCGTTTTTTTTATTGTCTGGACAATGAGTTTCCAGGCAAAGACTGGCCGTTACATTTTCTGTTCAATATGGCAACAGGCAGCGGCAAAACATTGATTATGGCGGGGCTGATTCTCTACTTGTATGATAAGGGCTATCGTAATTTTCTCTTTTTTGTCAATTCCACAAATATCATCGAAAAAACCAGGGACAACTTTCTCAATCCTTTATCTTCTAAATTCTTGTTTACTGAAAACATTCGCTTCACAACTCGGCGGGTCAATGTAACCTCTGTTTCTAATTTTGAAGGTGTAAATGAGAATGACATCAATATCTGCTTCACCACTATTCAAAAGTTGCATTCAGATCTGACGACACAAAAAGAAAACGCCATCACTTATGAGGACTTTAAGGATAAAAAAATTGTTCTCCTTGCTGATGAAGCGCACCATATCAATACCCGCACCAAAGCACAATTGGAGTTATTTGAAAGCTGGGAAAATACGGTAGAACGGATATTCAGGCAAGACGAGGATAATCTACTTTTAGAATTTACCGCTACGCTGGATTATACCCATAAAAATATTGTTGAGAAATACCTGAATAAAGTCATTTACCGTTACGATCTGCGCCAATTCCGCAATGACGGTTATTCAAAAGATGTTTATATCGTTCAAGCGGATTTTGAAGAAAGAGACCGTATTCTTCAAGCTCTTATTTTAAGCCAGTATAAACAGGAAGTAGCAGCTAAACATCGGATTAACTTGAAGCCGGTCATTTTATTCAAAGCGCAGAGAACTATTGCTCAATCACAGGAAAATAAAGCTAAATTTCATAATCTGATTGATTCTCTATCCGGTGATGACATTCAAAAAATTCGTAATAAGTCGGATATTCCTTTGGTGAAACGGGCATTTGCCTTTTTTGATGAAAATAAAATCACTGACAAACAACTGGCAAAAAGGCTGGGTAGTGAATTTGATAAAAGCCGCTGTATTTCAGTTAACGAAGAAAAGGAAAAGGAAAACCAGCAAATTTTGCTTAATTCTCTTGAGGATAATGATAACAAAATAAGAGCGGTTTTCGCTGTGCAAAAATTGAATGAGGGATGGGATGTTCTAAATCTGTTTGATATTGTTCGTTGTTATACTACCCGTGATTCAAAAGGCGGAAAGCCAGGAAAAACCACTCTTTCAGAAGCGCAGCTTATTGGGCGTGGCGCACGGTATTTTCCCTTTATTACCCATAAGCATAATGATCGTTTTATCAGAAAATTTGATAACGACCTGAATAACGAAATGCGGGTACTGGAAGAACTGCATTATCACAGTATTAACGATTCCCGCTATATTTCCGAGCTTCGTACCGCGTTGATTGAAGAAGGTATGATGGATGAACGGGAAATAGAGAAGGCGCTGAGTTTGAAGGAGTCCTTCAAAGAGACGGATTTTTATAAACACGCTCTAATCTATATCAACGAGCGAGTGAAAAATAATTATGAATATGTTAAATCATTCTCTGATCTCGGCGTGAAAAAACAAAATTATGTTCATACGATTGCAAGCGGACGTGGTATTGCAGGAGCGCTACTCACTGGAAACGGTAATGTTGGAACCGTTGCCGAATCAGGCCGTAAGGATATAAAAGTTAAGGACATTCCCCGACATATTACCCATAATGCAATTTCCAAAAATCCTTTTTACACTTTTCAATCTTTAAAGCATTATTTTCCTCATATTACATCAATACGGGAGTTTGTTAGTGCAGATGACTATTTAGGAGGACTTGAGGTTACTTTTCAGGGCGATTCAACGGAAATTTTCAGCTTATCAAACAAAGCACAACTTGATGCTTTGACAGGCTTGCTCTGTCAGATTGAATCGGAAGTCCGAAAAAATATTACAAAGTACAAAGGAACGGAAAATTTTAAACCGAATAATGTCTCTTCTATTTTTTATAATAAGGTATTGAAACTTCTTAAAGGCAGCGAAAGAGAAAATGGCGATGAGCAATTTGTATCTGGTAAAGGATGGTATGTTTTTAACGCGAATTATGGCACAAGCGAGGAAAAAGCATTTGTCAGGATGTTAGACCGCCAGATGGATACATTAAAAGAAAACTATGACGGAATATATCTTATTCGTAATGAAAGACACTTTAAAATTTACAGTTTCTTTGATGGTCAGGCGTTCGAACCTGATTTTGTAATGTTTCTCCAAGGGAAAAACGGTAACATGCTTACTTATCAGATATTTATTGAGCCCAAAGGAAAACATCTGAAAGAGCATGACAAATGGAAACAGAGTTTTTTAAAAGAAATAACTGAAAAATTCAAAGGAAAAACATTAGATTTTAAAACTCAGCAGAAGACGCAAAAATATAGAGTTGTAGGTGTGCCATTTTACAACAATGAAGATGAAAATCAATTCAAGCAAAGTTTGTATGAGGTAATAGAAAATTGAAGACCTCTTGACTCATGGAGAGAAATGATAATGAAAAAAGATGAGATCAGACCTTGAGCCGGTTCAAGGAGATGAATAAGGAGAGTAAACCATGGACAGCAAAGTATATTTTATCGATTTAAGGGCAACATTCAAGGAGAACCTTATCAAAAAGCTGGGAAGGCTGATGGATACGGCAGGGCTTTCCGATTGTATTAAAGAAAGAGATCTTGTTGCTGTAAAGCTTCACTTTGGAGAAATGGGAAATACCGCTTTTATTCGTCCGGTATTTTTGCAAAAGATCGTTAAGACCATCAAGAATGTTGGCGGCGCTCCTTTTTTAACAGATGCCAACACCCTGTACTCAGGCACACGAAGCGATTCTCCCCATCATCTTACAACAGCCACTAAAAACGGTTTTGCATATTCCGTTGTTCAGGCGCCTGTTATCATCGCAGATGGATTAAGGGGCAAAAGCGAAACGGTTGTGAAAATCGACCAGAAAAATTTTAAAAAAGTATATATAGGTTCAGAGATATTCGAGGCGGATGCTTTAATATCGGTTGCTCATTTTAAAGGGCATGAACTTACCGGTTTTGGAGGAACTATTAAAAATTTAGGTATGGGCTGCGCTTCTCGAAAGGGAAAGCTTGCCCAGCATTCAACCGTGTCTCCAAAAATTGTTAGAAAAAAATGTGTCGGGTGCGGTGATTGTGTTGATCACTGTTCTCAAAACGCCATTTCTTTGGTTGAAGAAAAGGCGGTTATCGACACAAAAAAGTGTATAGGCTGTGGGGAATGTATCCTGATTTGCTCAAATGAGGCTGTGCAGATACAGTGGAATCAATCGATACCGGTTTTTCTCGAGAAAATGGTGGAATATACAATGGGTGTTCTAAAGGGCAAGGAAGGAAAGACGCTGTTTGTGAATTTCATTACCGATGTTTCACCTGCGTGTGACTGTTATCCCTATAATGATGCACCTATTGTAAAGGATATCGGCATACTTGCGTCAACAGATCCTGTAGCCATTGACCAGGCATCCGTAGATCTTGTGAACAGGGAGCCTGCTCTTTTGGGAACATGTCTTAAGAAAAATACAGGGCCTGATGAGGATAAATTCAAAGGGATCTATCCAAAGGTGGACTGGGAAATTCAGCTCGACTACGCTCAAAGCCTTGGGTTGGGAAGCCGCAAGTATAAGCTTGAAAAGATATGAATGAGTACTTTATTTGTAACTACTCAGGTGGATAGGCTGAAGGCTGAAGACTGTTAGGAAAAAGCGCATTTTGAAGCTATGTTTGGTGCAAGAATCACATTCCGCCAAAGTACGACAATCGTGCTCTTATGACCCCTTCAGCCTTCAGTCTAAACAGCTTCAGCCTGACTATGTGAGTAGTTACCTTTATTTTAACGCAAACTTTCCCTGCCATGAGTCCCTTTTTTCCAGAGTTTCTTTAATAAGGGAAAGTGTTTGAGTTTTTTTGATAGACCACTGGGGCGCAACGAGTTCTTCAGGGTGGGGGTCGCCGGTAAGACGCTGAATTACCATATCCTTTGGAATCCGTTCCAGAAAATCGCAGACAAGATCTACATATTCCTGTTGTCCGAGACATTTGTATGCGCTTTGCTGATACAGCTCTTCAAGTTTCGTTCCTTTAACAACATATAGAAGATGAATCTTGATTCCATCGAGTCCTATTTTTGCAATAGCCTCTGCCGTTTCAAGCATATGACTTCTTTCCTCACCAGGAAGTCCGAGTATGACATGGGCGCATATCTTAATACCTCTGTTTAAAGTCGCATCAACCGCATCTATAAAGCATTGAAAGTCATGGCCCCGGTTTATCAAAACGAGGGATTTGTCGTGGGCGGATTGGAGGCCGTATTCTATCCAGATCAGATGATTCTTTGCATAACCTTCTAAGAGATTTAAGGTCTGTTCATCAACACAATCGGGCCGTGTTCCGATGGAAAGACCTACTATATCGTCAATTGAAAGGGCTTCTTCATAAAGCTTTTTAAGGATATCCACGGGCGCATAGGTATTTGAGAATGATTGAAAATAGGCTATAAATTTTTTAGCCTTATATCGCCTTGATAACGCTTTTTTCCCTGCAAGGATCTGGTCTGTAACAGAATACCCATTAGCGTGTGCTCCGGTTCCTGAGCCGCGCGGGTTACAGTAAATGCATCCGCCTGTTGAAATACTGCCATCCCTGTTGGGGCAGGAAAGACCGGCATCAATGGTTATTTTTTGGACCCTGCATCCGAAAATACTTCTAAGATAGGTATTTAAATCGTTGTATCTTTTATTCATTTCAGTTATCCTAACTTGACCTGCTGACGAGTCGATTATATAATTTTTAACCACAAAGAGATAAAGAACTCAAGGGGTAACTGCTTAGGTTCACAGTTTGAGGGTTCACAGTTCAAGGTTGAAGAGAGATGAAGAGCGCAAAGCGACCAACCGTGAACCCTGAACCCTGAACCTGAGTACGATTTAAGGATTATCGAAGAAACCGGAAATGATTTTTTATCAGAAAAAATACGACATCATTGTGGTCGGCGCAGGGCATGCCGGATGTGAAGCTGCCCTTGCATCTGCCAGAATGGGATGCAACGTTCTTCTTATGGCCATAGACCTGGATAAGGTAGCAGCGATGCCGTGCAGCCCTTCAATTGGCGGGATGGCAAAGGGACAGCTTGTTAAAGAGGTAGATGCTTTAGGCGGTGAGATGGCCAGGATTACGGATAAGTCGGCCATTCAATACAGAACGCTAAATACAAAAAAGGGTCCCGCGGTCCATTCAACAAGAACGCAGAACGACAAGATACGCTACCATGTGGCCATGAAAGCTGTTATTGAAAAACAGGCAAATCTCGATCTAAAGCAGGCTATGGTTGAGCGGCTTGTTGTGGAAGATGGGAGAATCATCGGGATAGAGGATGCAACAGGGTTCGGATACCAGGCCGGGTCTGTTATTCTGGCTACAGGAACTTTTTTAAGCGGCCTTATACATATCGGTTTTAAATCTATTAAGGCCGGAAGAGCCGGAGAGTTTGCTTCTTATGGTCTTCCTGCTCATCTAAGGGAATTGGGATTTGAACTGGGAAGGATGAAAACCGGGACACCACCCAGGCTGAGAAGATCGAGTATCGATTTCACAAAATTTGCAAAGCAGGAAGCTAAACAGGATCCAATGCCGTTTTCATTCTTTACCGAAAAAATTACCATGCCTCAGATACCAAGCTATATAGGATATACCAGCCTGGCAGGTCACCAGATAGTCAGAAAGAATCTTAAACGCTCTGCTCTTTATGGCGGAGTTATAAAAGGAGTTTCTGCCAGGTATTGTCCCTCTTTTGAAGATAAAATCGTAAGGTTTCCGGATAAAGACAGACACCAGGTTATCCTCGAGCCGGAAGGACTCGATACGGAGGAAATCTATTCCAGCGGTCTTGGAAACAGCCTTCCAATGGAGATCCAGATTCAGTTTGTCCGCTCTGTTGAAGGGCTGGAGGAGGCTGAGATAATGCGGCCCGCATATGCTATAGAATATGATTATGTTAACCCTTTACAGCTTAAACCAACACTTGAGACAAAACCGATTTCAGGGCTCTTTATGGCCGGACAGATCAACGGCACTTCCGGCTATGAAGAGGCGGCCGCACAGGGAATGTGGGCAGGCATCAATGCAGCATGTAAAATTCAGAGTAGGCCCCCTTTCATTTTGGACAGATCGCAGGCATACATGGGTGTAATGATAGACGACCTTGTTACAAGAGGTACGCGTGAGCCATACAGGATGTTTACTTCAAGGGCGGAGTACAGGCTTATGCTGCGGGAAGATAATGCGGATCTGCGGTTGATGGAAATAGGCCACAATTTAGGCTTAATCGACAATGACACAATAAAAGACGTAAAGGAAAGGAAAAGGCATATTGATGGAGAGATAAAGAGGGTTAGAGGGACTATTATAAAACCGGTAAAGAGAGTTAATGATTATCTGAAAAGTCGCGGAACTAATCCCATCAGCAGCGGGACACCTCTTGATCAGCTTGTTAAAAGGGCTGAACTGGATTACGACGCTGTCGAAACTCTTGCCAAAAGCTCTGACAAAATCAGTCCTAAAGTAGTGCGCCAGGTAGAGATAGAAATCAAATATGAAGGGTATATTAAGCGGCAGATCAAAGAAATCGAAAAGTTCAAAGATCTTGAAAAGATGAAAATACCGGAAGATTTTAATTTTAGCGTGGTACATGGCCTTTCGAATGAATTGAAGGAAAAACTGACGGAAGTGAGGCCGTCCTCCCTGGGCCAGGTATCCCGCATAGACGGAATCACGCCGGCTGCGATATCAGCTCTTATGATCACCATTAGAGCCTTCCACGCCTGAGGCGTGGGAAGTACGATGCTTTTATCATTGAAATATTCGTATTTCGTGCTTCTAATTTTTACTTAATTGAGGTATTCATTCAATATTTACAGAAAACTGCCGATATTATTATAATAAACTCTCAATATCCTTGACACTCGTGGACTTTAAACTTATTTTCTGTTTACATTTGGATAAGCTAAAACTGAAAAATTTTTGTAGCCGCTCACGGCTTGAAACTTGAAATTAGAAAGTAGAAATTCGGGAGATTTTAAGAAACCAAATCATTGTTGCGAAAACTTATCAGAAAAAAAGTTTTATCTGAGCCAAACGCGACAGAATACAAAGCAACAATTGAAAAACTTGGCCCGAAATTGAATGCGGGCATCAATAGTACAAAAGCATGAAGGCCAAATTTCCAATTTCCAATTTCAACGTTCCGAGAACGCAAACATACTATTCTACCGCGGGTTTTCACGGAGAATACACAGGAGCCAATTTCAAAACGTCCCCTTTTGTCCGATATCTGCGTCAGGCTCAAATTTTAATCCTCGATCCGCCTCAGGCGGACCTGTGGTTAAAATTTTCGCCTTCCTTGATCCTGAACAGATAAGCGCAGACTTCGAAATTGAACATTTTGAAACTGCCTCAAAGAATAATGAATATCTGTGGCACTCCATGTTTTTCCGTGGTAAACTTTTAAATGAGGAAATATAAATGTCTGGAACAGATTATTATAAGACCCTTGGTGTAAGCAAAACTGCTAAGGATGATGAGATCAAGAAGGCTTACAGGAAGCTCGCAATGAAATATCATCCCGATCACACAAAGGGGGATAAAAGCGCTGAAGAGAAGTTTAAAAAAATAAGTGAAGCGTATGCTGTTCTTAGTGATAAAGAAAAACGCAAACAGTATGATACATTCGGTTCTGATGGTTTTCACCAGCGATTTTCTCAGGAAGATATTTTCAGGGGGTCTGATTTTGGTGATATCCTAAGGGAATTTGGATTTGGCGGGGCGAACTCGTTTATGGGGAGGGGGGGCGGCACGCGATTTTCGTTTGGTGGATCCCCATTCGGTTCTCATCCAGGCCGGCAAGCGCAGATAAAGGGATCTGACCTTGTATATGAACTTCCATTGACATTACAGGAGGTAACAAAAGGGGCAAGCAAAGTTGTTAGCTTTGACCATAAGGGACGTTCCGAGAAGATAACGGTAAAGATTCCAAAAGGTATGATTACAGGCAAAAAGCTGCGTCTTGCCGGAAAAGGTGAACCGAGTCCTTATGGTGGCCTGCCGGGGGATTTGTATATTCAGTCCAAAGTACTTAATGATCCCCAATATGATGTAAAAGAATATGATCTTTATTTAAATCGGGACATCAGGTTAACCGAGGCGATTCTTGGGGAAAGCATATCTGTTCCAACACTTGACGGCAAAGAGCTGAGCCTTAAAATACCTCCGGGTACAAGGCATGGAACAAAAATGCGCCTTTCCGGTCATGGACTCCCCGTTATGAAGGGAAGAAAAAAGGGAGATCTCTATGTGCATATCCATGTTGTTATGCCAAAGCGTCTAAACAAGGAACAAAAAAAGCTGATTGAAAAATTAGCCCAGACAGGGCTGTAAAATGCTAAATATATTGACAAGAAGGCCTATTCTGTGTAATCATTATAGATATTTGGAATTCTGTCAGCAAGATTTGCCTATATTCCATAGAAAAAAAGTTTCTATATGATAATTTTGGTTCGTTACTTTTTCGATTATGCCTGACTTTATACCCGTCCTGAAAAAAGATGATATTGATAAAATGGTGGCTGCAGTTGCACGCCGGATTTCATCTGACTATCAAGATCGAGAACTTATTCTTATAGGCGTCTTAAAAGGTTCTTTTATCTTCCTTTCAGATCTCATTCGAAAGCTGTCTATTCCGGTAAAGGTTGATTTCGTAGGAGTTTCCAGCTACGGCTCAGGAACCGCCTCGTCAGGAAAAATCCAAATAACGAAAAAGCTGGAAATTGATATAAAAAAAAAAGATGTACTGGTGGTAGAAGACATCGTTGATTCAGGATTAACTCTAACTTGGCTTATTGATTACCTGATGTCGTTTAAGCCGAAGACTATCAAGGTTTGCACACTACTTGACAAAATAGAACGCAGAGAAAAAAAGCTAATACTTGATTACGTGTGCCATGTTGTCAATGAAGGGTTCCTTGTAGGCTACGGGCTTGATTATTCGGAAGATTATAGAAATCTGCCGGAAGTTTACCACCTGAAATTATAACCAGCGGGGTTTACCATGATTTTAACATGTAATGAATGCAATACAAGTTTCAATTTTAATGAAAGTCTTTTAAAGGAAACAGGTTCCAAGGTTCGATGCTCAAAATGCAATAATATTTTTGTAGCTTATCCCAAGTCCAATGCAATCATGACCGATGGGGAGGGAAAAACGCTTGAAGAGATTGACCTGTCGGAAATAAAAAATATACTCGGTATGGATAAGGAACAAGAGGTGGAAGGAATATCGACCGAAGAGACTGGTGAACTTGATCTTGATTTAGGAGAAATTGAAGGTGAGGATGATTCCGGCTCTGCGCTTGGGCCGGAAAAGACTGAAGAGATTAATATGTCGGAATTTGAAAATATTCTTGAAGAAGATGATAAGCCGGCTGAGGAAAGTGTGTCAGCAGAAGAACCAAGTGAACTTGATTTTGAACTTGATCTTGATTTAGGAGAAATTGAAGGTGAGGATGATTCCGGCTCCGTGCTTGGGCCGGAAAAGACTGAAGAGATTGATATGTCGGAATTTGAAAATATTCTTGAAGAAGATGATAAGCTGGCTGAGACAAGTTTATCAACAGAAGAACCTGATGAACTTGATCTTGATTTCGATATTAATCTTGATTCAGAAGAAGTCTCTGACGATGTAGAGGCTGGACCTGAACCGGCTGAGACGGTTGAGTTTGATATGTCTGATATGGAGGATGTTCTCGGAGTAGAAGATGAGCTGGAAAAAGAGAGTGAATCCGCTAAGGAGGAAGATCTTGACTTTGAACTAGAACTCGATTTTGGGGGTGAAAAAGGTCAAGATGATAAATCGTCCAAAGATCAACTTGATGTGACTGAAGAACTTGATTTATCTGGATTGGAAACCACATTAGAACTGGAAGAGGAACCAGTTTTGGAAAGTCAGGCAGGTGAAGGGTCTGGTGAACTTGATCTTGATATTGATCTTGATTTAGAAGAAGTCCCTGACGATGCAGGGGCTGGACCTGAGATGGATGAGACGGTTGAGTTTGATATGTCTGATATGGAGGATGTTCTCGGAGTAGAAGATGAGCCGATAAAAGAGAGTGAATCTGCCAAGGAAGAAGACCTTGACTTCGATCTCGATCTAGGTTTTGGAGATGAAAAAGATCAGGATGATACAGCGCTGGAAAGCGAACTTGCAGAGGCCGAAGTATCGGACGATCTTGATTTTGAGTTGGACCTGGACATCGGGGAGGATAAAGCTCCTGATGCTGCTGTTTCAGAGTTTGAATCAGAAGAGATAGAAGAACTTGATTTGTCGGAGGCGGAGGAAGTAGTTGGAGCAGAAAATAAGCAGGCGGATGAAGAAGTTTTCGCAGTTGAATTACAAGATGCAGAGGAGCTGGATTTAACGGACCTGGATAGTGTTCTTGAAGTAGAAGAAACGCAAACCGGCGAAGATGATTCTGCTGAAGAACCGGGAGAACTTGATCTCGAATTAGATCTTGAGACTGATCCTGCTGAAGCTTCTGATGATGCAGAATCAGAAATACAGTTTGAGACCACAGAAGAATTCGATTTATCGGATCTGGATAAGATGCTTGATGATAAAGATCAAACGGGAACTCAAAATGCTGAGGATGTTGAGCTGAAATTTGAAATTGAAGGCAGCGCTCAAGATGCTTTGTCAAAGGCCGCGACTATCGATGAGCAAACAATTCAACACAAGGAAGAAGGAATTGGGGATACATTTGATCTGGGAACTTTGAAAGACGAACCTGATGCTGAAGGAGCCGAGTCTTCGTATACTGAAAAAAAAGAAAGGGCCCCTCGTAAAAAAATGAAACCTGTCGGCAAGAGGCGGCTCAGCGGACCGATGCGTATTTTATTGGTTCTGGTTCTTTTGGTTGGGGGCGTCTATGGCGGTCATACGGTTTTAACGAAAATGGGCATTGATATTCCTTTTGAGGATACAATCAGAAATATACCATTTGTTGGCGATCTGCTTAAACCCAAAGTCAAAGATACCGGCAACCTATATGTGAACATTATAGAAAGGAAAGTTGTTGGCAGTTTTGTGGATAACTCGAAGATCGGAACTCTTTTTGTTATAACAGGGCAAATTAGAAATGAATATAATCATCCCCGCCGTTTTATAAAAGTAAAAGGCAGAATCTATAAAAAAGGCAAGGTCCTTTTTAAAACTAAAACAGTGTATTGTGGAAATGTATTATCAGAAAAAGAACTTGCAAGCCTGAACCAGGCGGCTATTACTAAGCGACTGAATAATCGTTTAGGAGATAAGAGATCAAATATGAAAGTAGAAAAAGGCCGGATACTTCCATTTATGATTGTATTTTCGAAAGCGCCGGATAATCTGGAAGAGTTTACTGTAGAAGTTGCAGGGTCCTCAAAATAGTCGAGATGAAAAAGTGACGGTCTCGTAAAAAGTCCAACTTCTGCGTTGTGCTGCATTTCGTAATCATTCAACGTACTATTAGTACGCCTCATGATTACAAAATTTGCACGCCTTGAATTTGAACTTTTTACGAAACCGTCTAAATCGGACTTTTTACGAGTTCATCAAAAAATAACTGATTTTATTCTTCCAAATGTGTTTACCCTGTGAAAAAGTAGTTTTCAACTTGACTAAGTTAGGTTGAGCTGTTAAAGAGACCGCTGTTAAAATCTGAAACCTTTGAAAATGTTGAAACCTTTGAAAAATGGTAATTTTTGTTCGAGTTCAAGGAAGGCGAAAATTTCAACCACAGTAATATATTGAATATTTCGAGGATTGAAATTTGAGCCTGACACAGAAATCGGGCAGATAAGCGCAGACTTCGAAAAGTGCCTTTTTGCAAAGGTTTCATGTTATTATGGCGATGTAGCTCAGGTGGTCAGAGCATGCGGCTCATATCCGCAGTGTCCGGGGTTCAAGTCCCTGCATCGCCACCAGTAATAACTTACCGCTGTTAGCTGATAGCTGTAAGTTCATAGCAAAAAGGATTTCAGGCCTTTAATCCCGCTTGCAGCGGGACTTTGAGCTATCAGCTGTCATATTAGCTTGATGCAAAGATTTTATCCGCCTTAAGATAATGACGGCCAATGTCCCTTCTTAAATCCAGCCGGTTTCCTTCACTGTTTTCCCTGGGAATTACTCTGATTTTACCGTTGTCAAAAGCAGCCAGCAGCTTCTTTCTTAGCCGATCACCGACTTCACCCCGTTTTTCACCCTCTTTAACAGTTGCGTTTGCATTTAAAAATGCAACACGAGTACCATCGGACTTAAATGTATTTTCGGTTTCAAGATAGGTCATGGCTGAAGGGATTATTTGTATCCCTTTTCTTTTTAAATATTTGAGATCAAATTCTAACATTTCGCCCTTTGTACAGGACCATGGATATCCTTTTTGACCATCAGGGCCGCCAGGGCCTGTAACAAGAGCCGTACAGATTGCGAGTTGATCAGTCCTTACTTCAGCCTCTACTTCATGCAGGTTACCCTCAAAGGTAGCTTTTAGCAGGGCGCCGAAATTTCTTAACCTGCGTGCCAGGGGTTGGGCTTCGGGTTCACCGGGACGGATATTTATTTCACTTACTCGGATTTTAGTTGGTTGCTTAAAACCATCAAGGGACACAAAGCAGCCGGGATACAAAATGCATGGCCTGAGAATTTTTCTTTCTTTCATTTTCTCTATAAGGGGTTTTGCAATAACTTCTCCTGCCATTTCAATGAGCTGCCGGGTTTCCATCGGATGAGGAGAAATTGCTCCAACACCTCCGGTTATCGGATTGTTTTTGCTCGCAGGGCCTTCAAAACGTTCGGGATAATCCATGACAGTGGGCAAGATTCGGAAATTTCCGAATCTGTCTACCAACATGGTAAAGCTAATTTCAACACCGGACATAAGGGACTCAATCAAAAGCGGCCATTTTTCCTTACTGCCGAACATCTTTTTATAGCTGTCTTTATAATCTTTTAATAGTGTATCGTAAACCTCTCTTATTTCCCATGAGTTTAAAATAATTCGAGCACCTTTCCCGCCTGCACTATAGGGAAACTTCAATACAGCTCCGCCAAAGTCATGAATAAAATTTAAACAGGCATTTAATGTGTCTTCAAAATTTTTCGCATCAACCTCGGTCCAGGACGAAGCCACTGGAATACCGGCCTCCCGGCATAATTGTTTGCATTTAATCTTATCTCCCTCAATAAAGGCACCTGCTTTGCTGAGCCCTAAAATACTATTTCCAAATCCTGCCGCTTCAACTTCATCTACCAGGCCTTCAAACAACAAGGCTTCAGGCATCGGTATAATGTAGTCTATACGTCCGTCCTTTAAATTCTGTATGATAGCAGAGGCGTAATCTTGCATGGAGTTGCTGTCTGTATAGATGAATTCAACGGGCCAGTTCATCATCTCTACAAATTTAGGCATTGCCGGTGTTCCACGAATTACCACCCCTTGAAAGGCTTCAGGATAAATATCACTTTTAGCCGTGGAGATAACTAAGGCACATAAAAGGGTTCTCCCATCTGTCCCTGCAAATGCAATTTTTTTCATGCTTTTAGTCCTTTTTTAGTAATTTATTACGGAAAGACACGGAATATAACGAATATTTCTCCGTGAAAATCAGTAGTAGGATAATTATGGATTTGATTTTTCAAAGTTAATACCTCAATAGCAAACATTGGATATCCAGGTCAAATGGTAAAAAGGCCGGTTTTTTGTTTTTGACAATACGATAGTTTTTTTTATATAGTGTTTGAAAGAAGGTGAAAAGGGCTAAGCAATGTTTCCTGGTTTTGATAGAATTGTTGAAGAACGTATTAAAAATGCCCAGAAAAAGGGGGATTTTGAAAATCTGCCCGGGTCGGGGGAACCGCTTGATTTGGATTATGGCAGTTGTGTTGCCGAAGATTTGCGCCTGGCCTATAAAATATTAAAAAATGCTGATTTTGTTCCCCCGGAAATCGAGATAAAAAATGAAATAAAGAAAACAGAAGACCTTCTTGCGGGTATGAAAGATGAGAAAGAAAAATATCGCACGTTAAAAAAATTGAACTTTTTAATATTGAAATTAAATTCCATGCGGGAGACATCTGTAAATTTTGACGTTCCACAACAATATACGGGGAAGATTATAGAACATTTAGATTCAAAGAGCTCAAAAGGAGAAGGGGAGTAATAAATCCATGAAAAAGCTTACTGTCGCTCTACTTTCCGGTGGCATATCTTCTGAGCGGGAGGTTTCCCTAAACAGTGGAAACCAGGTTTTTAAGTCACTGGACAAGGAAAAATACAATGTCATCCGGTACGATCCGAAAACAGACTTAGATCGCCTGGTGAAGGACGCTTCGAGGATTGACGTCGCCCTTATAATACTTCACGGATTATATGGAGAAGATGGTACTGTGCAGGGACTGCTTGAACTTCTCAATATTCCGTATCAGGGGTCAGGAGTTCTTGGGAGCGCGATGGCCATGAACAAGCTGGTTTCAAAACAGCTTTACCAGCAGTTCGGTATTCCGGTCCCACCATACATGGTTGCCAGGCGAGGTGATGCCATAGATCCGGAAACATGCAGTCATCGCCTTGGTCTGCCTCTGGTCATCAAGCCGTCAGAAGGGGGCTCCAGTGTCGGGATGTCTATTGTCAGATCAAAAGGTGGCCTTAAAAGCGCTATAGATAAAGCTTTTGAACAAGATGAAACAGTTATTATTGAGGCATATATTAAAGGTGTTGAGCTGACAGGTGGGGTTATTGGTAACAGCGATTTGCAGGCACTTCCTATTATCGAAATTATTCCTGATGAAGCCCATGAATTTTTTGACTATGAAGCGAAATACACCGCGGGTGTAACCCAGGAAATATGTCCTGCCCGTATTGATGATTTACTGACTACGAAAGCTCAGACTTATGCGAAAATGGCACACGAGGCTCTTTCGTGCATGGGTTACAGCAGGACCGACATGATTCTCAAAGACAAAGATATATTTGTTTTAGAGACAAATACAATCCCCGGCATGACTCCGACGAGTCTGCTGCCGCAGGCCGCTGCCGCTGCCGGTTTAAATTTCAGCCGGCTTCTTGACAGGTTAATAGAGCTGGGTATTGAAAGACACGAAACCGGTAGATAACGATATGATCATCAGGGGAAACAGAAAATTAAAGGAGTTATATCAAAAGCTTCGCCCCGGCGATATCTTTATCGGTACGGTAGTCTCAAGGTATCTCAAACAATCGGTACTAGTTGATCTTGTTGAACGTGGAGTGCATTGCTTCCCATCACCACTTTCTCAGGTAATAAACAACTCTAAAGTTATGCAGGCACTGGTTTTCAAAGACCAGATGCTGCAACACACTTTGGCAATTGAACGACGGATAGAGCTAATCGATGCCATAAATCTATACAACCGGCACAACATAGGGCCTGTTATAACCAAGGAGAACCACATGCATTGTGGCTATGGCATACGCAGATGGGAGACTGTCGAGTCCCTTTACAGTCATGCCGCTCTTTTAGAATCTTCCTATCCCTTCGTGCTTCAGCCCTTTTTGGAGGATTTTACTGATGTCCGCATTATTGTTGCAGGAGATTATGTTGAGGCATATGAAAGGCAAAACCCATACAATTTCAGGAAGAATATTTCTTCAGGAGGCAAAAGCTATCCTTATATTCTGGATAAGGATAAGGAAAAATTTTGCAGGAACATCATGGATCGTGGGAAGTTTCCTTTTGCTCACATCGATCTCCACATTATGGAGAATGGAGAGCATTTCCTTTCAGAAATTGCGCTAAACGGCGGTATAAAAGGGGCGGCCATCAACAGAAAAGAGCTTGATCAGAAAAAGCAGGATATGCTTGAGCGCTCGGCAGAAACAGCTCACAGCTCATAGCTCACAGCTCCATAGCAAAAAGGATTTTAATCATTTAACTATCAGCTATCAGCTATGAACTACCAGCTGATAAAGGAGGCAGTTTTTGGAAACAGGAAAAGATTTAAAACAGCCGGGCCAATTGCCGGAGGTGGGAATTGTGATGGGAAGCGATTCCGACCTGGATGTCATGGAGGAGACAGCAAATGTATTAAAAAAGTTTAATATTCCTTTCGAGATAACGGTTGCATCCGCTCACAGGAGTCCCGGTCGGGCTGCTGAGTTTGCATCTTCTGCACGGGAACGTGGAATTAAGGTTATTATTGCGGGCGCAGGGCACGCAGCCCATCTTGCCGGAGCGATGGCAGCATATACATCTTTGCCGGTTATAGGCGTTCCGATAGATTCTTCATGCCTGAAAGGGTTCGATTCACTACTTTCTATAGTTCAAATGCCACCCGGTATCCCTGTGGCAACGGTTGCAATTGGAAAGCCGGGTGCAAGAAATGCAGGCATTCTTGCAGCGCAGATAATTGCTGTTTCTGATCCTGAACTTGCACAAAAGCTGGAAGAATTTAAATCCGACATGGAACTACAAGTCGATAAGAAAGCAAAAAAACTTGAAGGCTATAAATAAAGTAAGGAGGATAGACCCTGTCAATCCCCGACCGGATATCATCGACGAAGCCGCTCGAATAATTAAAGATGGAGGGGTGGTCGTATTTCCGACAAGAAGTCTTTATGGGCTTGGGGCAGATGCACTTAATGTAAAAGCTGTAATCCGTGTATTTCGCATAAAACGAAGGCCTGGCAGCAAGCCCATTTTGGTGCTTATAAAAAATAAAAATGAACTGGACCGCCTTGTGGAACATATCCCCCGCATGGCATCAGTCATTATGGAAAACTTCTGGTCAGGCAGAGTTTCAATTGTGTTTAAGGCAAAAAAAGGACTTTCTACCGATCTTACTGCCGGGACAGAAAAAATAGGTATCCGCCTGCCGGGGCATAATGTTGCATCTGCACTGGTTAATGCTGCCGGCGGCCCGATTACCGGAACGAGCGCAAACATTTCAGGAAGTGCCGGGTGTTTTCAAATCGATGATCTGGAATCAAAGATTGCGGATCGAGTTGATCTCATCCTTGATGCAGGATCGTTAAAAGGGGGCGCAGGCTCAACGGTTGTTGATGTAACAGGTGAGACACTGCGGATTTTACGGGAAGGCCAATTGCCGGCAAAGGATATTTTCAATGTTATTGATCCGCAATAAAAAAGCAAACTTATTGACAACTTCAGCCGGTTTTAATATAAAACGAATCCAACGCCGGAGTGGTGAAACTGGTAGACGCAGAGGACTCAAAATCCTCCGGACGTAAGTCCATGAGAGTTCGATTCTCTCCTCCGGCACCATGATTATAAAGGGGAGACCTTTGAAAAATGTTCAATTTTGGCATAGTTCAAGGCGGACGAAATTTTTAACCGGAGGTCCGCCTGAGGCGGATTGAGGATTAAAAATTGAGTCCAACGCAGAAATCTGCCAGATAAGCGCAGACTTCGAAAGGGGACGTTTTGCAAAGGTCTCGAGGGGTAAGTCCGCTGGCTGTGGGTTTGCCCCTTTTTGTTTTTTCTGTGATCTTTGTGGTTAAAATAAATAGTATTGTTTCCCGATAAATCGGAACTATGTTTAATAAGGGTGCGACAGAATGAAAGATAAAGCTAAAAACCGTACAGGTTTTTTAGATTCGATAGTTTTAACCGGAATAGGGATCGCCGCAATTTACTGGATTCTGGAATCCTTTATGTTCTTTTTCTTATCTCCTGAAGCAAATATTGTTCAACATCTTCTTGGCTCGGACATGTTTGAAACCTTGACCCGCATTCTTGTATTATGCATGTTTGTTATTTTTGGCTCCCATATACAGTACAACTTTAACCTTCGCAGAGAAGCTGATAAAGCGATGCGGCAGCAGGACGAAAAGTATAGAACCATCATTGAAAATATTGAAGAAGGCTTTTTAGAGACGGATCTTGCAGGAAAATTTACTTTTTTGAACGATTCAGTGTGTAAAATATTAGGATACTCCCGCGAAGAGCTGATGGGAATGAACAACCGGGAATATACAACTTCCGAAAATGCAAGAATCCTGTACGAAACCATGAGTAAAGTATACAGGACGGGCGAACCTGCGAAGGTGACAGATTATGAAGTTATAAGAAAAGACGGCAGTACAACAGTCATCGAATTATCTGCCTATCTGATAAAAGACGATGATGATAGACCACTTGGGTTCAGGGGGGTAGTTCGTGATGTTTCCAAAATCTTGAAAGCAGAAAGAGAAAAAAGGAAGCTGGAAAAACAACTTCAACAGGCCCAGAAAATGGAAGCTATCGGCAACCTGACAGGCGGTATTGCTCATGATTTTAACAACGTTCTCATGGGCATGCAGGGAAACGCTTCTTTAATGCTTCTGGACATGGATTCAAGCCATCCCAATTATGAGAGAATAAAAAGTATCGAAAAATATGTCGAAAATGGTTCTGCTCTTACTATGCAGCTACTAGGCTTTGCAAAGGACAGGAAATATAAGGCCGAGGTGACGGATCTGAATGAACTAATAAAAAAAACTTCCCGAATGTTTGGTAGAACCAAAAAAGAAATAAAGATTCATACAAAACTTTTAAAAGAGATATGGGCAGTGGAAGTCAATCAGGGACAGATAGAGATGGTACTTTTAAACCTTTATGTTAATGCTTCACATGCCATGCCCGAAGGCGGAGATCTCCATTTGCTGTCGGAAAATATAATGATTGACGAAGGATTTAACAGGCCATTCAAATTAAAATCGGGTGGATATGTAAAGATATCTGTAGTTGATACCGGGGTGGGTATAGAAAAGGAGATCCAGAAGAAAATATTTGAGCCGTTTTTTACTACAAAGGAAATAGGAAGAGGTACTGGTTTGGGGTTGTCTTCCGCTTTCAGCGTAATAAAAAACCATAACGGTTTTATTGACGTTTACAGCGAGGAAAGAAATGGAGCGACTTTTAGTATTTATCTTCCCGCATCTGATAAAGAAGTCGTACAAGAGATCGATTTAACACAGGAAGTTTTAAAGGGGGCAGAAACAATTCTCCTTGTTGATGATGAGGAGATGGTTATTGAAGTAAGCCAGGAAATCCTTAGGACGTTGGGATACAAACCCATTATCGCAAGGAGCGGAAAAGAAGCCATTGAAATATACAAAGATAACCAGGACGAAATCGACATGGTTATCATGGATATGATTATTCCCGGAATGAGCGGAAGAGAGGTTTATGACGGCTTTAAAAATATCGGCCCTGTAAAAGTTCTTCTTTCCAGCGGTTACAGCATCAGCGGCCAGGCAGCCGAGATATTGGAACGGGGATGCAACGGTTTTATCCAGAAGCCTTTTAAGTTAAGAGAGTTGTCTGTTAAGATAAGAGAAATTTTAGATGGTAAGTAAATTGCATGACAAGACCTGTTATTACCGGAACGGACAGGTTGTCATTTATAGAAATATTTTTTGTGATCTTTAGAGGAACAAGTTCAAATAACGTAACACTAAGTGAAGCAATAAAAATTAATGGCAAAGGTATTCTTCCTCCCCAGGCATCAAGAAGAAGGGGAACATAAGGAAAAAAGAAAAAAAACATTATAAGGCAAAGGGAAAAACATGCCAGAGAGCCTTCCAGTGTTTTTTTGCCTATCTTTATCCTTCCGATACTCTGGCCGACGATTGCAGCCAGAGCATCTCCTAAAATAAACATGGAAAGTGACATAAAGGATATGTGCGGAGCATTATAAAATAGAAGTGAACAGGCAAACGCTCCACCGATGATGTATGTTGAGCCGGTTGTCTTTTTCTTTTCTTCCTCTCTGAGCATGGAGCTGAATAGGCGAAAGTATATTTTTTGAATTGCCGGGTATTTGAAACGCAGCCTCTCTAACAACATTGAACCAATCAGCATCAGTGATAGAATAGTCGCAGGCAAAAGATCAAAAGCCCAGGGAAGTTTAGGAAGATAGAAAATCCCCACAGGCATGAGTAAGGCCAATAGATGAAGCAATTTGCGATTTATTTCGTGTTTTGTAAGAGGCATGGGTGATTTTGTGTTGAAGTTAGAGTAGTTCCTTAATTGTAAATATCTTGTATTTTATGGTAAAAATATCAAAAGAAGTGTCCGCCTGAGGCGGATTTAAGGAGCGGCCCAAGGGCCTTGAAGACCATCACTTCGTTATTTGAGGAGCGGACTTACGTACTTGAGGCTAAAGCCTTAATCCTCAAGCGAAGCGCTCCTCAAACATAGTGCTCCTCAAGCGAAGCGCTCATTCTGCCACCACGGGTTCTCTCAGTATAAGCTCTATGGCGGTTGCTGCTGTTTTTGCGGCTTCCGGGAAGACATTTGACAGTGCCCTGATATGCCTCAGGTTATCAGCGGTTCGAAGTACAAGCATGGCAAGAGTTCCTTCTTCCATTTCAGAAAATAAGACCGCCTTTTCCCAGGGCTGACCGGCTGCCCATGCGTAAATTGCAGTTGCCGGTCTTAAAAACAGGTGTCTTACTTCAAATCCCCTGGATGTCATTTCCTTTGAAAAGGGTCCAAGTCCCTTTTTTATATTAAGAAAAGTTGTTAAAAGCCTTTTGGGAAAGTACTTCTTCTCAATGTTGTCATCGGAATCATGATCATCCACAAATGATGCGATAATGGCGGCGAGCAGAGTGGGATCAGATTCAGGAAATATATTTAGCCTGAAAGCCTCTCCTATCATAAGTGGCTGATCAACCCTTAGCTGAGACGCCCACATTCCGTCATCCGTCAAACGGTTGTTTTTAGTTACATAATTTTTTTCTTTAAGAAAATCAAGGTGTCGTAGAAAATCCCGCCAGAGAAACTTATTGTCATATGCTGCTATCTTTTGAAAACCCCGCCATCCTTCCCTTCTTCCTGCTTCGCCTGCGGCTACGCAGGACAAGCCCTTCTGCCCCCTGCCCTGTGTAGCTTTAGCGAAGCATGGTTCTGCCTTTCCATTTTGTTTTGTAATTTGATATGCGGCAAAAGATTTTTCAAGTAAATCTTCTATCTGATCTGGGGTATGAGAGAGGAGCAGATTAAGGACCATTGAAAAATTGATTTTGATCCGGCTTATGACATTAGAAGGGGGAGAGGTTACAAGCCTGGCGGCTAACCTTATGTCCATAAATTTGCCTGGAATTGCAAGGGCAAATCCAATATTATCCATACCACGTCGTCCGGCTCTTCCAGTCATCTGATGAAATTCTGTGGAACTTAAGGGCAGAAATTCCACACCGTTGAACCTGTCTGAATTAAGGAATACTACTGCCCTGGCAGGAAAATTCACTCCGGCTGCGACGGTAGATGTTGCAAAGACCGCATCGAGAAGCCCTTCTGTCATGAGTGTTTCTAACACCAGTTTCCATGCAGGTAATTGTCCGCTGTGGTGTGATCCCACGGCCAGGTGCTCAAGATGCCACCGCTGGCGATGGCGTGCTATGTGAGGACTTTGAGCCGTTAGTTCTCCAATCCTTTCGCCAAGACGTATTTCATGTTCAGAAGCTGCGGGCCGGTTTTCTATACACAGGTCAAGAGCATTATCACAGTCAGCGCGGGATTTAAGGAAGAATATGGCGGGCAGGAGATTGAATTTTTTTAAAACACGCAATATTTCACCAAAGGGGGGTAACCTTCGGGGTGGAGCAAGAAGGGGAGGGCGCTTGTTTCCCAAATAATCAACGACCTTTTTATAAATTCTTTTCTTTCCCTCAGAGCCCGGCGAGTTTAAAAGGGGAAAAAGCGTTCCTGAAGGATGAAGAAAAAGCGGGTAAAGTGGTACAGGTCTCTTTGTTTCTTCTATAACAGCACATTTTTGTGAACGAATTTTAGAAAGCCATCCTGAAATTTGCTTTGCATTCCCTATTGTGGCGGAAAGCAGAAGAAGGGGAATTCTTGGGGGAAGATATATCATGATTTCTTCCCAGACTACCCCCCTTTCCTCATCTCCTAAAAAATGTGCTTCATCCAGGATAACAAAATCGGCAGACAGTTTTTCGCCATAATGCATTGCATCATAAAGTTGATTTCGAAGAATCTCAGTCGTTCCGACTATGATCGGCGCATCCGCATTTTCTTTTCTGTCACCTGTTAATATGCCGACGTTTTCAGCCCCGAAAACGTCTGAAAATTCATTATACTTTGAATTGGATAAGGCCTTTAACGGGGAAGCATACCACGATTTTTTGCCTCTTTCATATGTACGGGCTATTGCCTGCTGTGCTATCCAGGTTTTTCCGGAACCTGTCGGTGCGGTTACAAGACAGTCTGATCGGTTGATTGCAGAAAGGGCTTCAAGCTGGAAAGGATCCGGGATAAACTTCTTTTTATCCGGTACTCCGATGGAGGCGAAAACCTTTTTTAGCCTGGCATCAGCTCCCGGTTTTATTTTTGGTATCCTTGATTTCTTACGAAAGTTAACCTGTTTGCCTGTTTGATGCGATTTTTTTGAAGGATATCTTCTTCGTCTATTCATTACATCCTTGAAATATATTTATTTGACAGGATTTACAGGATATTCAGGATATTTTTTGCCTTTCCTGAAGAAAGGCAAAAAGTGACAAACCTCTTCGAGATAACCAATTGGACAAATAGTGGCAAGAGTTTAGCTTAAAGATGGCAAGGGTTGGAAGCCGGCTTCTCTTTTCCCGCCTTAAATAAAACCCAAAAAATCCTGTTAATCCTGTCTAAAAAATATTAAAAAGGTATCATTTTCTTAACTATCTCTTTTGCCTGAGAATTTACATCAAAGGGAGAAATTCCTTCAAGGTCGGCTTCTATTAAAGCATCATCATAGGGAAGAAAGCCCAGGAACTCAAAACCGGATAGATGCTTATTTAGAAACTCTTCATCTTTTTTGCTGCGTATTTTGTTGCCGACAACAGCTATATTTTCCAGCCTTATTTCTGTCGCGAGTTGCTTTATGTGGGATGCTGTATCGATGCTGCGCCGTCCCGGTTCCACTACTACGATAAGTTTATCAACAGCCTGGGCCGTTGCCCTGCCAAGATGCTCAATGCCGGCTTCCATATCCATTATAACGACTTCATTCCTTGCAAGGACAATGTGCATTACAAGCGCTTTTAAAAGCGTGCTTTCCGGGCATATGCATCCTCCTCCGCCCTTTTTAACACCGCCAAGGCGCATTAGTTTTATGTTGCCAAGTTTTACAGAGAGTGCATCAGGCAGATCATCGACTTTTGGATTAAGTTTAAAAAAACCGCCTATGGTTCCGGGCTTTGCCTCTGTTCTTTCAAAAATAAGGTCCTTCATTTCAGAAATGGGAGTTATTTTATCGGAATCAGAAATGCCGAGAGCTGCTGCAAAGTTTGCATCAGGGTCGGCATCTATTGCCAGAATATGTTTGCCCTGTTTATCCAGGGTTCGTGCTAAAAGAGCGGCAAAAGTCGTTTTGCCTACTCCGCCTTTGCCGCTTATTGCGAGTTTCATAAAATATTCCTTTCACTTTATACTTATAAAAATTATATTTGTGCTTTTTATAGCAAAAATTAAAAACAATCACGAAAACGCGAAATATAGAAAGCACGAAATATTTCATCTTTTTTTCGTGTTTTCGTCCTTTAGTGCTTTCGTGATAAATATTTTATTCCGATATATCTGAAGGTATTATAACACAGGATGGAATTAAGGCAAGGAAGGAGTTTGGTTGCGTGATGCGAGTTGCGGGTTACGAGTTGCGGTTTGTGAATCTTTTTTGAACCGCAGAATATCGAACAAGGAATTATGAATGTCGAAGTAAGGTATTCTATCATTTTAACAATATAAAAAGACAGAGCGTGCCGACTTTGCCAGCATGCTCCGTCAAAGCGGCTGCTATTGCGAGGTAGACTGGCTACGACGGCTGAAAGCGATTCAACACTTCATCATTCGAAATTCCTTGTTCGATCTGGCTTCGCAAATGCTACGCCAAGACACGTATTCGATATTTAAATTCCTATCAGTTCATTTAATGGCATTGAAATAAACTAATAATGCTGTAACGCTTATCGTTACAGCATTTTAGCCTCCAAACCTCCCAGCCTTCTGACTTCTTAGCTTCCCAGCCTCCAAGCTTTCCAGCTTTTACTCTTGTATCGGTGTTAAAAAACCTGATCCCGGGGCGATTTCAACCTGTAAGCCGAAATCGTCAAAATAAGCGTTATTAATGACGCTTCCAAAAGTATGAAGTCCAAGTTCAGGCCTGATGAGGGGTAAACCGGAAACGGGTGTGAAAAGGGTGCTCTCAGTTCCAAGAACGATGACACCGGGCTCATCTACTGATTCTACAAGATCGACTGCATTTACACCATCCCACTGGACCAGGGTGAAGTAATCCCTTTCGGCTGACCAGTCTTGTATTTCATCGGGTGGCCAGTGTACCGTGTTTCGGGAATTCTCTCTCCTTTCAGCGTCAAAGGGATCGGTATTAGGTATACCATATCCATTAATATCGCTGTAAAACACTTTGATATAATTGTAACGGTCAGTGTAACCCTGGCATGTGGCAAGGTTGGTTCCCTTTCCGGCTACATCCAGTGCCTGGCCGCTTTGAAAGTTTGTTTCAGATACTTTGTTTAGAGTAATTATTCCAACGGCGTTTCCGGAAGCCCAATCTCCTCCTGAGAGAATCGGTTCCCCTATTACTGTTCCATAGGCACCGTTTGCCTGGGTTATGATGTCTCCATCTTCGACGGGGGTAGTTCCTCCGCTTGTAAAACGGACTTCGGCGGCTTCCTTGATTCGAACCAGAAGTGTTGACTCATTGACAGGAAACCCTCTATGGATGGTTACATCATCGATGTGCCAATCACATACACTACCATCATCCGTCTCTATACGAAACTCTACCTGTATGTTGCCAACAGGGATTATCATAGCTTCTTGTCTCCAAATATCTTGGGGGTCAGAAGAAGAAAATGATTCAACAGTACTGCCATCGACAATTACTGAGCCTATATCCCCAGGATCATTAAAATTGATTTTATGCCAGAAGGTTAAAACTGCTGATGGCGCATCGGAAAGATCCATAGCCGGAGTTATTAATGATTCTACTGTGCCAGGTGCACCAAAGAGATCATTCGCCCAGCACCATGTTCCACTAGGAAGGGGACCGCCCGGTTGAACCCTTGCCCAAGTCCCTTCTGCGGTCCAACCTGGAGGCGGAAGAGGGTTCTCCATATCATCAGAAAATTCATTGGTACCAAATGTGTAGGCCAGGTATTGTCTGTCCTCTCCTGAATTTATCTGCTGCCAGAGGACAATCATTGGTATATCATACAGAGGTTCATTGACATTAATTTTAGGGACAATATCAGGATCAACAGCGCTGCCGAAACCACTATCATCGGCTCTCATAAAGGAAACCCCATAGCTATTATTATTTCCGTCCAGTCTGAAAGACAGGCCGGCTGCATAATCATCCGGAACTGTAGGTTCAAACCCAACTTTAACCTGGGCGTCATAGCTTAAAAAATAGCCCGATACAGACTGGGCATATTGCAGGTTAACATTTGTGCTTGACCATTCAAAACCGATAAGGCTTGCTTCTATACCACCCGGAAAGGATTGTGTGTCGGTTACCATCAATGCACTATCACCACCGACATTTTGAACTGTATGGTCGCCCCATGTGGAGGTTGCTTCCCAGTGGGATTTATCATCAAATTGGTCATGAAACTCGACTTTTTCAGCTTCTGTGGGAGAATCGGGAATAGGAACATTATAAAAGATTTGACGGCTTGCAGCCAGGTCGTCTTGCCCTACTGTTCCGGTGGAATGTATCTTTAAATAGGGCCTGAGAACAACATTGGTATTCGAATCCACGGAAAAAGAAAAAACTCTGTTCGGGTTATTTGCATCGGTAATATTTTCCAGGATATTTCCAGTTTTAGTTTTGTACGTATATGCAATTCCATCTATTGTAAATTTTCCGGTTATCATGGGGAAAAAGGAGGCGTCTGCGAGGGTGAGATCTTCGCCATTTCTCATAATACCGCCGGCAGGGTTGCCAACAGGATTAACGTTCATATTATCACTAATAGCTTCCAGAAGGCCGGGCGCCTGAAGGGTAAAGGTTCCTGGAAGATCAGAGTAACCCGTATAATTGTAAATACCAGAGCCGATTCTAAGTCTGCCTGTTGAAGGCATGGAAAAATCGTCCGGAATATTACCTGCAAACGTTATTTGAAGCGATGTGCTCCCCTGGACGTGAGAGCCGGTGGTAACGAAGTAGTAAGGATATACTTCAAGGCTGAATTGTTCATCAGGATTACTTAATGTAAATGTTGGAGTATTGTGAAGGTCTACAAGTGCCTGGTTTCTGTCGTCTTCTATCTCGCCGTCGTTGTCTGTATCGCCGGTATTAAGGTATACGCTGGCTGCATACCTGAATCCGGATTCGGCAAGGTAGTATGCCTTTGAGGTAGTGTTTGCCGTTACCTGGTTGGAAGTCGATGTGCCGGTCATGGCCACCATGCCTGCTCCAAGAGCGGCAAATATCATCATGGTTACGATGAGACCTATGAGTACATTGCCTTTGTTTTGCCTAAGCAAAGAGGCTGGGAGGCTGGGAGGTTGGGAGGCTGGGAAGCTAGGAGGCTTGGAGGCCTGGAGGCTATGAGGTCTGGAGGCTGATAGGTTTTTTAGCTTCCAAACTTCCAAGCCTTCAAGCTTCCTATCCTTACCGTCTTTGTGCCTTAGTGGCAAAAAGAAAAACACGAATGAAAAAATTAAGAGACTTAATAAAAGAACTGTAGGATGCGAGGCATTATTGTATGCTGCGGTTGACACAAAGCAACTATAGTTATAGGCGGTTGGGGGTATAGTTGTTGGTGGTGCTCCGCCATAATTGTTGGTGTTTCTGGGATTTACAGTTGTAGAAAATGTAACAGTATCCCCGCTTCCGTCTGAACGACCCAGTACAAGATCGACCCGTATGGCGGAAAGCAAATTAATGTCAACGCCACCCCAGGGGTTTGACCCCTCATAGTAGAATAAATTAAAGTTATGAACATTGTCCACAAGAATATCGCTTTGGTCCCAGCCTGGAAGAGTCGTCTGGGTTGGACCTAAATTTAAAAACATATTTATGGTGGTGCCGTCTATTGCTATGGCATGCCTGCCTGAAGTATTATCGTAGATAATGAAAGCCGGGTCGCTCCGCCTTGCAGCAATGTCCGTCAGTTCCATTAATTCACGCTGTATCCTGGCCATGGCAAGCTGGGCTTTCTGAGCCATATGGGAATTTTCCTTTGCCAGCAGGTAACCTCTGGTGCCTGTAACTATTCCCATACCTGCAATGGCGGCCATCATTCCCACCAGCACAAGAGAAACGATAATTTCAATTAATGTAAATCCGGATTCGTTGTTCATTTTTATACTCCTGAACTTGGGTAGAAAGCGAGCGCTTCGCTTGAGGAGCACTACGTTTGAAGAGCGCTTCGCTTGATGATTAAGGTTTTAACTTTAAGGACGTTAGTCCGCTCTTCAAGTCACGAAGTGACGCTCCTCAAGTCCGCCGCAGGCGGGCGCTCCTTAAGGCCTTTGGCCGCTCATCTCTATGCTACCTTGTAAAAAGCGCCGTTACGCTCTGATTACCATGTGTTATTATAACCTTTAAAATTCTCAGTTCTGTTGCGTCCGGAACTTCATCTCCACTAATGTTAAAAACAATATACTCCGTTGTACTTGTGTATTCCCCGAAGTATGGATATGGATCATTAGGAGGAGGAATCATTCCGTTATCCACATCGTCTTTAAAGTCCGCAAGTGGATTGACTGTTGAAGTCAGCAGCAGCCTCTTATAATCGGAATTCATTTTTTCCATGATTTCGTTAACACCAAAGCCATTCTCGACCATGATGACAGGCTCAAAGCTGTTCTTCATGCTTGTACCCATAAACTGGACCAGGATGGCGCCCAGAACAGATCCGACGATAAGAGTAATAACAACTTCTAATAAGGTGAACCCTTGATTTTTAGTAATTGGCCATGATTTTGTTTTCATTGGATAAACCCTGTATTTTTTGTGATAATAATGCTTTCTGTATCTGTGCCTGAAGATAGGGTTAATGTCCTGTCCAGTGTTTGTTGTGTTCCTGAGTAGGCGAGATAAGGAATTCCTTCGGAGTCAAAGGAAACAATATTACCATCTTCCATGGAAAGAGAAAGTCCTATCGCTGAAAGGTCTATATGATTGGCGCTTTCACCGGGAAAGTTGACCCGGACATCACCAGAAGTTACATTATATCTGAAAAGCCAGTAAATATTACCATCGGTCTCGATTCCGTAATTTGAAGTTGAATTCATTGCCCTTGACTGGGCATAACGCAGTTGAACTTTAAGGACTTCTTTTTGAGCAATCAGTTCGGGCTCGTTGTCCGTTGCACGACCAATGACAAAGGCGCTGATTATACCCATGACAACCATTATTGCTATTAATTCTATTGCTGTGAAACCTGATTTATTTTTTATATTCATTTCTGTTCCTTAGCCTTATTTTATTTGTCACCGCCCGGCTTGTCCCGTTTTAACGGGGCTTCGCTCAAGACGCTGAGAACGCAGAGTTAGAAGTTTTTTCCTTTGCCGTTGAGAGGACGGCAAAGGAAAATCAATCAGCATTTATATTGTTAAAACTAAATGTTTTCACATCAAATTATTCTTTTTCCCGCAGGGATGAATCCTTTTTGTTTTCCGCCCTCTCAGCGGAAAACAAAAAAAAATCAATTCTCTGCGATCTCTGCGGCTCTGCGGTGAATTTAAAAACTTTCCATAAAGAGCCTTGCTTTATATTTATGGACAATTACTGCCAGAAAGAATCCCAGAAGCACAGCTCCTGCTGTAAGACACAGCATGCCGGCTGTGGTAAAAGGGTTTCCGGGGGCCATTTGAATTCCTATAGAGTTAAATACGGAAAAACCTATGTATATAATTGTCCATGAATAGGCCATCTTTATGGCAAATATGCTTCTTTTGCGCAAAATAATGCCTAAGGAGATAAAAACAAAGGCTGAACCAAAAGCGATTTGAGGCTGTAGCATAAACCACCCGGAAACAGGAATATTGTTGCCGATTGTCTTTAATCCAAGAGACAGGACAATACCCATTATAAAATAAAAAAAACCTGCCATTAGAAAGCAAAAAGCACATTCCTCTTCGGTTTCAACTTCTATCCATGCCTTAAAATTGTGGTTTTTAAAGGCCTGGGAAAAGAAATTCAGGAGTTTAGACCCGGCGGTGTATGGACCTGGCGGAAGGTTTTTCATAACTTCTTTGGTAAAGCCTTCAGGAGGTGAAACCGCTGCTGTGTTTTGAGCAAGATAGATTATACGCTCAAATTTTTTCATATTTTCAAATTGTTCATGAGGATCTGTCATTTTGTTTGCCTTCTTTTTCCTACTTCTTCCTTCTTCGCCTGCGGCTACGCAGGACAGGCCCTTTCCTTGCCATGCATAGCCGAAGGCGAAGCCTGGTGCCTTTCACTTCCCTTCTGCCTTTCTTTTCATCAAAATTTCCAGTTTTTCCAACCCGCGATAAACTCTCATTTTTGCAGCACTCAAGGAGATGCATAATATCCGGGAAATTTCTTCAAAGGGTAAATAATGATAATACCTTAAAATCACAGCTTCCTTAAGAGAAATGGGCAGCTTTTGAATGCTGCATGCAAGTTCCTGCGCTTCCTCCTGTTTAATAACATCTGTCTCGGGATTATTCTTATCTATTTGCCGGTTGTCAATTTTGAGGTCTTGAATATTTTCAACAAGCAAAGGTTTTTTCTTTTTAAGATGATTTCTGGTTAAGTTTATGGCGATTGTATATAGCCAGGGGAAAAATTCCTTTTTTATATTAAAATTATCTAAAGCTTTATAAGCTCTGATAAAAGTTTCTTGAGCGAGATCCTGTGCATCATGACGACTGCCGGTTAACCGGTATACAAGATTGTAAACAGGCCCTTTGTATTTATCTACAAAAAATGCAAAATCTTCGCGATTCCCATTTAAAATATGCTGAATGATCTCATTTTCATGCTTCATATTTATATACAATTTAATGAACGAATAAGTCACAAAAAAAAGATGATTAGATTATTTGTAAGCGTTCACGGAACGTTGAAATTAGAAAATAGAAATTGGAAATTTGGCCTTCTCCCGAATTTCTACTTTCCAATTTCAAGTTTCTAGCCGTGAACGGCTACGATTATTTAAATAGCATGCTGTTTACTTCAAATGTCAAGAAAAACCTCGATTTGTGCTTTTTTAGGTGAGAAAATTAAAAAACCAATCACGAAAACACGAAAGAGTGAAAGCACGAAATAAAAATCTTTTCGTGTTTTCGTACTTTCGCGTTTTCGTGATAGAAATATTTATCGGTTTTGGTTTGTTGCGATAAAAACTGAGACCTTTGAAAAATGTTCAATTTTGGCATAGTTCAAGGCGGACGAAATTTTTAACTGGAGGAATACATTGAGTATTTTGAGGATTAAAAATCGAGTTCAACGCAGAAATCTGCCAGATAAGCGCAGACTTCGAAAGGGGACGTTTTGCAAAGGTCTCAAACTGATGAAGCAATTAGGATAGTGAAAAAAGGAAGAAGTCCTGAAGGAAAATCCCGGGGAAATTTCTTCAGAACTTATTTGTTTATTATTATGGCGACCATCTGCCCGACATTGTATCTGTAGAAAGTGTTCGGGTTAAAGCAATTGATCGTGATTTGAAACTGAGTGTTCCACCATTAGCACCAGGGCCGACTGTCCAGGAATATTCAGATCCAAGGTCTGTATTTATAGACATCACTGCCCATACAGCAGCATCTCCGCCTGAAATCCATCCGCCAGTAGCAAATTTTGCATTTGTCCAGATCATAGTTTCCCTTACATTGAGTTCCCCGATGCCGGTTCCCAGGGCGCGATCTTCCGCAGACCCACTGATAGTATTTATCTTATGGATTGCAATAGATCCCATAACGCCCATAATAACCAGAACGGCCATGATCTCAATTAACGTAAAACCTTGCTTATTTTTTATAAACGAATTCATTTTACAATCTTTTTTATGTCTGAATTATTTTGACCATTTTCCAGCTACAGATATGCTGGATGCCGTTCTGGTTAAAGCGATTTCGGTTTCAGACTGAAATCTAATCGTTCCTCCGTTTTCAGTCGGTCCGACAGTCCAGGGGTAATCAGGGCCAAGATATGTGTCCATAGCAGAAAAAACCGCATTATCGTTCTGCCATCCTGCTGAAGACACCTTTATGCTCGCCCAGGCTAAGCTTTCTCTTCCATTAAGTTCGGATATACCTGAATCAATGACTCGATTTCTTGCAGCAGCATCAAGATCAATGAATTTGGATATAACCATCGAAGCTACAATACTTAATATCAATAAAACAGCAATTATCTCAATTAAAGTAAAGCCCTTTTGCTTTATGAAAAGAGTATTTGTATTTAATGTATTATGAAACGGTATATTTTTTTCCTTTCAGTGGTTTATGATAATGATTCGTGACTCCCAATTTTCAAGCTTAATATTATGGGGCGACCCAGTTTCCCGGAGTATTTTCATCAGAAGCTGTTCGGGTCAGTGCGAGACCATCGCCTAAGGCTGGTACGCCTGTTATTTGGAAGCAAAGCTCTCCTCCACCAGCACCAGGAGCGCCTCCCACCCAAGAGTAATCATTTCCAAGATCTGTGTTTAACAAAGCGAACAGGGTTGGATCATCTGTATATCCACCAGCGGATATTTTTTCATTCGCCCACTGAAGGTTTTCCCTTCCATTGAGTTCGGATATTCCTGCATCGATTGCCCTAACCCTGGCATTTGCTTCAAGATTAATATACCGAGGAACAGCAACAGCGGCCAAAATACCAAGGATGATCAGGACAGCAATGATCTCAACCAAAGTAAAACCCTCTTGATTTTTTAAAAGTCTTTTTTTGTTCATGATAAAATTCTCCTTTCCCCCATTAAGTTTGAAATTTATAGTTAAAACCATGAAAGAGGATTTTACGTACTATTTAATATCCGATAAACCATAAACGTACTTTAACGAATGCGCATTGAGGACCTCTTTTTTGTTTTGTGGAAATATATAATGCACAATTTGTGCCAAAATACGACCAAAACAGTAAATTTACGATCAAATAAAATAATATACAGTATATTCAAGAAGATGTAAAATTTTAAAAAAATCGACTCAACTTTTGATTTACCTGATGGGCATATTTAATCTACAAAAAACGTAGCCCGTATGTCAAATATTGTTATTTTTGATGCTTTTTACGTTAATATTATGTTTTTTAACCCTGTGCCACAGGCTTCTTTGATTTATGCCGAGTAGCTCTACAGCTCTGATCTGAACACCGCCCGTTTTTCTTAATGCCTCGATGATCATCATCTTTTCGATTTCACCAAGTTTCTGATCTAATGGAGCATTGGCAGGCAAGTGTGGAAGGTTTTCACCATTGGCGGCAAATGCTCCGGTTGTGGATGGCGGAAGGTGCTCGGGCTCAATAAATTCGCCATCACAAATTACTGAGGCGCGTTCAATGGTATTCTGGAGTTCTCTAATATTTCCAGGCCAGGAATATGCCATAAGCATTTGCAGGGCTGTTGATGAAATTTCAACAGGCTTTGAGGGTTTTTCAAGAAAATGATCAACTAAAAGGGGGATATCTTCCTTTCGTTCCCTTAAAGGGGGCATGTGGAGTGAAAAAACATTTAGCCGATAAAACAGATCTTCCCTGAATTTTCCTTCTTTCACCATTTGATCAAGATTCTGATTGGTGGATGCAATAAAACGAACATCTACTTTGATTGTACTGGTACCGCCAACACGGTAAAATTCCCTTTCCTGGATAATACGAAGGATCTTGGCCTGAAGGCTAAAGGGCATATCACCGATTTCATCGAGAAAAATTGTTCCGTCGTTTGCCATGTCGAATTTGCCGCGTTTAAAAGATGTTGCTCCTGTAAAAGCACCTTTTTCATGGCCGAAAAGCTCACTTTCTAAAAGTTCCTCGGGAATGGCCGCACAGTTTAGCTTAATAAAAGGTTTGTCCTTACGAAGGCTTTGCTCATGGATACTTGTTGCTACAAGTTCCTTTCCTGTCCCACTTTCACCAAGAATAAGGACTGTAGAATCGGTAGGTGCTACCTTCATAATCAAACTCAAAAGACTACGCATGGCGAGGCTTTCTCCGATAATTTTCGGGAAAAAATGCCTTGCATCCATCCTGCTGAGTACGCTGGTAACCTGATTAAAAACGTTTGTATATTGCTCAATCTGGTCGAGAGATCGATTTTTATTTATTTTATTATCAGTACTTGAAATGGGTGGTAGTTTTTTGGCTTTTTCAACAAACTGTTCTATCGGTTTCAGCATTATACGAACAAGAGCAAATCCAGCGATAGATGCAAAAAAGCCGATTAAAGCAGTAGCCAGGAAAACAGGGCGCCTAAAGTGTATACCATAAACAAGATCGTATCTTGTCAGGCTGTAGGAGACAATAGCTGCCAGAATTGTAAAACCTGCATATATAAAAGGGATGATAATATATAAGCTGATGTGGTATCTTGGATGTTTTTGAAGCTTTATGATAAATTTTGGAATCATAAATTTAATTGTAACTGCTGAGGTTCAGGGGTTCACGGTTCAGCGGTTCAGGGTTTTCTATATCGTACACCTTTGGTGTTTCAATTATATTATCTAATGGAGCGAAGCGATATTCTTATTCGACGTTCAATGTTGAGCGTTCGATGTTCATTTTTATTTCTGCCTTCAGCCTTTGTGCCTTCTGCCTTTCTTTTGCTTATTTAACCATCGTTGTAAGATCCCACATGGGCAGGAAGATGGCCAGGGCAAAAAAACCAATAACTGCGGCCAGACCGACAGTAAGCATGGGTCCAATGGCTTCTGAGAGTTTGTTCATGGAATATTCGACTTCTGTATCGTAATGCCCGGCGACCTCTTGAAGCATATCATGAAGGTTCCCTGTTTCTTCGCCGATGGCAATCATATTAATGAGCATAGGTGTAAAATATTTGGATAATTTTAAAGGTCCGGCAATACCTCTTCCTTCTTCCAGATGGTTTTTGATACCTTCAAGTTCGTGAGAGATAGCGGCATTGCCGATAGTGCCGGATAAAATATCCATGGATTTGAGGATATCGACTCCGCTTGAATGGAGTATTGCAAATATGCTGGCAAATCTGGAAATGGCGGCCTTAAGCAGTAAAGGACCGAGGATCGGTAAATTCAATAGCAAAGTATCCCGCAGGAACTGTCCCTGCTTTGTCCTTAAGAAAAAAACAAGTGCCATAATTAAGATAAATACGCCACCGATAATAATAAACCAGTAATTTGCTATAAACTGGTATAGAGCCATGCATATCTTTGTAGGCAAGGGGAGTTTTAATCCTGCATTAGAAAAAATCGAAACAAATTTAGGGATAACAAAAGTCAAAAGGACTATAAAAGCAATAGCTAAAAAGGAGACAACAACCATTGGATATTGCATGGCGGATTTAATATCAGATTTTACTTTATGCTCATGGTCCATTATATATGTCAGCCGGTCGAGTATTTCAGGGAGTGCTCCACTGGCTTCTCCGGCTTCTACCATGCTGCAATACAGCAGGGAAAATGTTTTTGGGTGTTTTTTAAATGCTTCATGAAGGCTCAACCCTTCATTAACATCCTTTTGCATTTTACGCAGAATTGTTTTAAGTTTCAAATTTTCGGTCTGTTGTTCCAGAACCTCCAATATTTGCATCATAGAAACGCCGGCACGAATCATAGTGCGAAACTGCTTGGTAAAAAGGATAAGATCAGGTGCTTTAATCGGAGTTAATTGCTCCTGTATAGAGCTCCATGTAACACCCGCCTGGCCGCCTGCCTCTTCTTTTACATTGGTGGGCATTAACCCCTGTGAAGAAAGAGAATTGCCGGCAGATTCGATTGAATCCGCTTCAATCGAGCCAGTTGTAATTTTTCCGTCTTCTCTTATGGCTTCATACGAAAATCTCGGCATTTTTCCTCAACACGTCGTTAAGTCGTTAATCAACCAATTCTTTAAATCAACACTGCAGATGTCGCTTCTTCAAAAGTAGTTATTCCCTGTTTTATCTTTTCTGCGGCATTTTCTTTAAGTGTTGTTAAATTACCAGCCTGCTTGGCGGCACGTCCGATTTCCTGGGATGTGTTGTTTTTTAATATCATTTTCTGGATCATATCATCGATGACAAGCACTTCATAAATTCCTGTTCTGCCTTTATAGCCGGTGTGCATGCAATTAAAACAGCCTTTGCCATGCATGAAATTATTAGTTTCCGATTTGTCAAGCCCCCAAAATTCCAGAAGTTCATCCGATGGCTTGTATGAAGCTCTACATTGCGGGCATATTGTTCGAACCAGACGTTGTGCAAATGAAGCAATCATAACAGAGGAAACGAGAAATGGTTCTATGCCCATATCGATAAACCTGGTGATTGCACCGGCGGCATCGTTGGTATGGAGGGTGCTGAAAACCCGGTGGCCGGTTAATGCAGCTTGAACTGCGATAGTAGCTGTTTCGGAATCACGGATTTCACCTACCATGATGACATCCGGATCCTGACGGAGTATCGATCTTAGACCATCGGCAAAAGTCATGCCTGCCTTACGGTTTAGCTGGATCTGTCTAATCTTTTCTATACGGTATTCAACCGGGTCTTCTACTGTGACAATGTTTATATCCGGTTGATTTATGGCTTTTAAAATAGAGTAAAGACTTGTGCTTTTCCCGCTTCCGGTAGGTCCGGTACTGAGAATCATGCCGTAAGGCTTTCGAATCATGGTCTCGATTTGTTGCCTGTTATTTTCAGACATCCCGAGTCTTTCAAGGGAGAGGACACCACTGCTTGTATCAAGGAGGCGGAGAACCAGGTTTTCGCCGTATATAGACGGCATGGTGGACGACCTGATATTTATTTCCTTGTTTTTCATTTTAACTGTAAACCGGCCGTCCTGGGGGATTCTTGCTATAGAGATATCCATATTGGATAAAATCTTAAGCCTGGAGATAATCGGCAGAAACATTGCTTTGGGAGGTGCAGGGACTTCATGTAGTTTTCCGTCAACACGGAATCGGACCTGAACATAATCCTTTTCCGGACTGATATGTATATCACTGGCACCTTCACGAACGCCTTGGGAAAGGATGGAGTTTACAAGACGGATAACAGGGGCTTCTTCAGCCATTCCCTGGAGTGAACTAACTTCAACATCTTCGGTTGTTTGTGGCTTATCTGCTTCCTTATCGTACTCCATCTCTTCCATGTCTTCAAGAACACCGCCAATACCGGAGTAGGTGCCGTAAAGGCTGGAAAGCAATTGATTAAGGTCCTGTTCTGTACAGATAAGCGTTTCAACTTCGTTATTTGTATATACTTCAATTGCATCAATAGCATTGATATCCACGGGGTCAAGCATGGCGATTGTCAATAGCAGGCCGCTTTTTATCAGAGGTGCAGCCTGATATTTAAAAGCCATGTCGGCAGGAAGCACATTAGCAAGCTCGGCATCTAAAGGATATTTAACCGCAGAGTATTGTTCTATGTTCAACTGGCTGGAAATCATGTTGACGACTTGAGCTTCACTGACAACACCCTGTTGAACCAGGAACTGTCCGAGTTTCAAATTTGATTTCTTTTGGACCGGCAGGGCCTTATATAGCTGTTTTTCGGTTATCAGCCCGCCTTCTACAAGTATTTCACCAAGTTTCTTTCTTAATTTCAATTTTCTTTCTCACAAATCTATTTTTTATGATGAGCTTTTTAGAAAAGGATCTGCAAAAAAAACAGTATCCACATCCCAGGACGATATTATTTTTCCTTTATAAGACATTGATAAAGGAAGCCTTTTTAAGTGAAATTTAGCTGTTTTTTCATCAAAATAAAATTTTTTTAATACTACCACAAATTTCAGGCCATTACGGCTATTCCAGTAAGGGATAAGTCGTATTGGTGTGGCGTTGTTAAGGTAAGAATTCAATGAACTAAAGGCTTCTTCAAGATTATTCATTTCTGAAATTTTAACCCACCACACCTTTTCCGGCAAAGGTTTTAGCTTTGCAGGTATAGCAGGTAGTATAATGGTCTGACCTATATCAACAAGATCAGGGTCGTCAATATGCGGATTGGCCAGAATCAGAGTCTTAAAGTGTTTGGAATTATAACTCCCATAAACGGTTTGAATTAAACCTGATATTGTTTGATTGGGCCGTAGTTTTATTTTTCCAAGAATGTCGGGGAAACCTGTATTTCCTGAAGGTAGGTTGTATCTTTCTGATGAGGTAGACTCAGATGCTTGTGCGTTTCCAGGCACGTTAAGATCTGTTAATGGCGATTGAGCGGCTTTGGATGTTCTGCTGGAATCTGGAGATATCTTACGATTTACAGATGCGGTAAAATAGGGCGGATCATCCTGATCCGGTAAATTATTGTTATCAAGGAAAGATATTTGGGTTTTTGTGGTCCTGGTTTTCCATAATTCGGGTAAATTTAATTGATCGATTTTAGTGAAAGAAAGTAGTATAGCTGCAACAATAAAAGCAATCCCGGTGATTGCCGTAGTTATTTTTAATTTCTTTGTTCGATTGGGAAATACTCTGTGGATACATGACCGGACCAGAAAGAAATTTACTATGGATCGATTTTGAATGATCATGGTCATAATGCAGCGATGGCAGATATTGATTACCTTTCTTGGATATCCGGCGGTCGCCCAATATATCGCCCAAAGAGCCGGCAAGGTGAAGAAGGTATATGTCTTGCTTGGGTCACTCGACTGTTCAAGTCGGAACTTTATCATTAGGCGGGTATTACGGAAGTCGAGAGGTTTTAGAAAGTGATAGAGATTGATTCTGTCGGCAAAGTTAGCATGCCGGTTAATAGTCTCTTCGAATTCTTTTTGTGCAAAAATAACTGTTTGTAAAAGTTTATATTCATTGGTTTCATAATTGAGAAATTCACGTAGTATTTCAAGGCAGAAATCAGGTATCTTCTGGCCTTCATCAATAATCAGAATAACCGTTTTTTTCTCATCAACACCTTTATGAAACAGATACTGTTTTATACCTTCTTTGATTTGCCAGTCATTTGATCCTTTGACAGGTTTGTATCCCTTAAGCATTTTAGCTACAGTTAAAAGAAATTCTGAAGAACTGGAAAAATGAGGATCGAGTATAAGATGGGTTTCAATATCTTCGTTTGTAGTAAATCTGCGTATTAACTGTCGGCAGAGTGTAGTTTTACCCGTACCGACATCTCCGATAATAACATTCAGGCCCCTGCGCAGCCGGAGAGCAAGTTCCAGTTTTTGCAGGCAATCAAGGTGTTGCCGGGACTGGAAAAAAAACTCCGGATCGGGTGAATTGGAGAAAGGTTCTTTTTTAAGGTTAAGAATACTGAAGTAATCCATAAAAATTTTTATCACGAAAGCACGAAAATTCGAAAACACGAAAAAGGAAAATATAGTTTCGTGCTTTCGTGATTACTTTTTAATTGTTTTGCCACAAAATTACAAAGGCAGAAAGGAACAAAGATTAATTACTTTTATCTATTTTTCTACTTCTGCCTTTTATCTCCTATCTTCCCAGCATCCTTGCTTCCAGCTTTCTACTCTGCCGGTTTTTCCTCAAGGATATACGGAGTAATGAATATCAGTACTTCCTCCATGGCCTCGGTGTTCTCTCTGCTTTTAAAAAGCCAGCCGAGCCAGGGAATATCCTTTAAAAGGGGTACACCAGATTCAGCCTCACTGACCCTTTCCTTGTTCAGGCCTCCGATGACAGTTGTCTGTCCATGTGAGAGCATTACGGTGGTTTCAGCTTTTTTGGTGATAATTGTAGGATTGCCTGCGACAGTTCTGGTAAAATCCAGTTCGTCCTTATTTGTGATAATCTTCAATTTAAGAAAATTTTTATCGATAACATGAGGGGTTACTTCCAATCTTAGCACAGCATCTTCATATTTGATATTAACCTCTCCATCTTCAACTGTCTGGATAGGAACCTTTTCACCGCTTTCAATAAATGCCAATTGATTTTCGAGTGTTGTAATAGATGGACTTGACAGGATATTAAGCTTGCCCTCTTCCTGGAGCGCAGTTAGCTGGAGCGTAAGGAGACTGTGACCGATATTTTCAAACATAAATCCCAGGCTCATACCGGTTGAGCCTTCAAGGACGGGAAAATTGATCATATTACCTATGGGTGGGAGATGCCAGATAGGGTCGCCGGCGCTATCATACAGCGAGTCGTCATATGATCCTCCTCCGGGACCAAGCCAGTTATGGTTTCCACCGGAAGAGCCGTAAAACAGCCCCCCCCACTGAATACCGAGTTGCCTTCCTGTAGAGCTGGTTGTTTCAACGATATGGGCTTCTATAAGAACCTGAGCGGTGGGTCTGTCTAGTTTTTCAACAACTGCCAGTATCCTCGCAAGATCGTTTCGAATCGCCTGGATAATAAGAGAATTGGTATGTTCATCAACCATAACTGATCCTAAAGGTTTTCCGTCCTTATTTAACGTGAGAAATTTTTCTAAGTTTTCTCTTAGTTTAGCAGCTTCCGAATAGCTAATACGAACGATCCGCGTTATGAAAGGTTCGATAATTTTTAAATCTCTTTTCTGGGACTTTCTTTTCAGCTCGATTTCCATATCTTCATTTGTCATGATACGGATAATAGTGCCTTCCCATGCATATGTGAGTCCGTTTGTTTGCAGGATGCTCCTAAAGACCTGATCCCAGGGCGCTTTGGTTATATTAATATTTATTTTGCCTTTGATATTCTGGTTGAGCATAATATTCTGATCGGCAATTCTGGCAAGTGCACGAAGAAGAACGGCCACTTCTATCTTGTTCATTTTCATTGTGATCTTTTTTTTAGGAAGCGGCTTTTTGTATTCAAGTAATGATCGACTATCCGGGACAGACTTTTTTTGTTTTTCCAGAGAGCTTTCCATATGTTTTTTGGCAGAGGGGGAAAACCCTTTTGATTCCTGTGCTTTGGTTTTCCATTCGTCAAAGAAAAGATTGGTTTTTTCCTTCTTTTGGGATGCGCAGCCCGTGATCAGTGCAGCAATGAAGACAGAAAAAATAAACCAGCTTGTCATTGTTTTAAAAAGATTGTTTTTTTTCATAAGGTTAACTCGCTGTTTTAATTACTTAATTATAATTTTTATGTATTTTGTGCTAAAATTTTTATTTGGTGAAATCAGTCCCCACAATCACTGAGCGCCCGCCTGCGGCGGACTTAAAGAGCGTCCCTTCGAGACTTGAGGAGCAGCCCTTCGGGCTTTGAAGAGTGTCCTTTCAGGACTTGAGGCTTTTAAAAAATTAGCCTTAAGCGAAGCGCTCTTCGAACGTAGTGCTCTTAAAGCGGAGCGCTCATCAAACAAAGTGCTCCTTAAGCGAAGCGCTCGGTCTATCCGGATCAAGTTTCTTCCAATGGAATAGTAATTTCTTTTTTTTCACTTTTAACCTCGACAATGACCCGTTCGGGAAAAATTTTCCGGACAAAAACTCCCCCTTGTTCCAGCTCATCACCTTCTTCATATTCCAGGCCATTAAGAATCGCCAAACTCTTTTTACCCATATTTATATACCCTGTATATATGATTTTCACTTTCAGTGATGATGCAGAAGCCAGTGAATCTTCCGCTTCGAATTCAAATTTCGATTCAGCACTCAGCATGGGATCCTTGGCCCATTGGGTCGGAGCCTTTTCGATAATATAGGAATCTATTTCAGAGAGACTCTCCTTTGTGAGCTCCGCAACATGGGTAATGAACTGGTTTAATGCTTCCAATTTACTGCTGGTGCCCATGGATTCCTTTTTTGCAGGGGCTTCAATGTAAAAGATATAAAAGCCATACACAAGCGAAAGCACCATTAGAGAGATAATTATTTTTTCCCGTTTAGACATCTTATTCCTGTGCCATCCAGACCTTTAGCTTGATTTCTTTAGTTCCCCCGACAGAAGCAATCTTTATTTGTTCAACAAGCTCCAGGGAGGGCAGTTCGCACAACTGAAATAAAAATTTATGAAGATTGATAAACTCTCCTTTTATTCTAACATTTATTAGTATATATCCGGATTCGCCGATCAGCGTGTCTACATCCGGCTTGATATATACAATTTTGAGATTACTGTTTTTGGCAATATTATTAAATAATAATGAAATTTGTTGTGCATCACCGCGGGAGAGTTTTTCTTTTTTTAAAGAGGTTATACCTTCTGATTGTTTAAACTGTGTTTTTTTCAAAAGGTTATTATAAACAGGGGTCAGGATTTTCTGCTCTTCTATCCTGTTTTTTATATTCTTAATTTCATAATCAAGACCGGTAGATATCTGTTGAGAAGGAATAATTGCCAGAACAATAAAAACAAGGATTCCTCCCCCAAATATCAGGAGATAAGCAAGATTCTTTGTCGGAAAATTCGGAAATTTAACTAGTGCCATTTTGTTCTGAGACCAATTTTAGTTTAGCTGTAAACAGCAAGACTTGATTATTATTAAAAAATCCAAGTGATTTTTTACTTATGACAGGCTGATCAAACATGGGTGAATTTTTTAATGAGATAAGATATCCTGCCAGGATTGATTCCATAGCGATCCTGTCTCCCAATATAATACCATCTATGACCATTGATTTATCCGGCACAATTGATTTATCCGGCTTTTCGACCTTGTCGTCCGTGGGAGGTGCTCCTAACTGGGCGGAGATGTTGATCAGGCGAATATTCGGAGGCGTTAAGCCGGCTATTTCACTTAGCACGGCAATACCCAGATATTTCCTGCCATATAGCTGAAACGTTTCATTATTGCGCTTTGCCTGCTCTACAAGTTTTAATATTGTACTTTGATCAACCTTGGATGCAAAACTTCCGAGCTGCAGCTTAAGTGTGGCTGCCTGTTCCTTTTTTTGCCGGATTGTATAACCCTGGTAAAAAAACACTCCGAAGCAAAGGACCATAAAAAAGATGAAGCTCGCGGATATAATTTTATTTATAAAATTAATGTTTGCAACTTTTTTTTTGTCTTTATAAGTGAATAAAAAGTTTGGGGTGAGAGAGTTGTTGGAAAGGGCCATACCTATTGCCGGGGCAAATGAGTCTCTTTCCAATGTCGATTCCGGGATCAAAACCTCACCTATAAATTTTGAATCGTCAGCAAAAGGGTCAAATGTTTCTTTGGGAATACCGAGTTCGTTTCCTATATAATTAACGATATGCCTGTGAGGACGAATACCGCTAGATATGTAAAGCCTCTCCACAGACTCATTTTCAAAATTTGAAGAAAAATGTTCAAAGGTAAGTTCCACCTGTCTTACCAGTCGCTTTAGGGCAGGCAGAATCATCTTGAAAATTTCTTTTTCTTCGGGTTCAAGTTCAGCCCGCTGTGCAGCCGAAGGAGAAGAATCATGGATCAAGCCAAGGAAAATACTTTGAGCCTTGTCAGTATCGATTTGTGTCCTTTTAACTATGCCTCCGGAAGTATCCACTCCATCAGAATTAACCATCTCTGAAGAGACTTGAGTCTGGTTTTCATCTATTTTTCCCCTCATGGTCGCTGTCATGGTTTTTATCCCTGCCTTGATGCCGCGTGATAGGACAAGGTTTCCGTTGGAAAAGATGTCGATACGTGACCAATCCCTTCCTATATAAAGACTGGATACATTTTTCGCATCGGTTTCAACCCAATGAGTCCGTAACAGATTCTGAAAGGCAAATGGAATAATTGATATACCGGTCAATGGAAAACCGCTTTTGGAAAAAAGGGCTTTAATTTTTTTGATTTGCTGCGTTGGAGCAGTATAGGTCATAACCTCTGTTTTCTGTGCAGATCCTTCCTGGATATTGCCAAGAACTTCATAATCGAATGTTGAATCCTTTTCACTAAAAGAGGTCATTTTTTTAAATGACCAGTAAACAGCATTGGCTATTTGTTTTTGATGAACTTGCGGTATTCGAATGTGGCGCATTTCAACACGGGCGGAAGAGATATTGGCCCAGATTTCAATATTCTTAGAATGACCACAAAAACGACTAAGAGTTGTTTTTAAAAATCGATAAAAATCCGGGTGATCTATAGTAATATCCGGTTCAAAAGGGACTTTCGAGTAATCGAGAAGTTCATGTTTCTGATATGAAGAATGGCTGATTTTTACCAATTTCAAGTCATTATAACTGATATCAACACCAACCGTGATAGGTTTTCTGAATGAAAAAGAATTGTTAAAAGAGGATTTTATACGTTTGAAAAATGATTGGGTGGGAGTGATACTGGAATATTCAAGCCCTTTTTTGCTGTTACTCCTAATCAGGTTAAGAAGTCTTTCAGTAGAAGAAATCTCATCATTTTTTGCCAAGGGTAGTCTCCATTCTGTGATGACAAGTGAGCTTAAAATGTTTTATATAGAAGAGACCTTTGCAAAACGTTCCCTTTCGAAGTCTGCGCTCATCTGGCAGATTTTTGCGTTGGACTCAATTTTAATCCGCCGCAGGCGGACCTCCGGTTAAAAATTTTGCCCGCCTTGAACTATGCCAAAATTGAACATTTTTCAAAAGTCTCTAGAAGAAATTACTCACACCGGATGTGGTATTAAGAAGATCTGTGAGCTAATAACCATAACTATTAACACATAATTAATACGATTTGTCAAGAGTTAACACCATTTGAGTAGTAAAAATTATATAGTTATACATGCTGAAGGATTGCAGGATTTAAAACAACTTTTTTTGTAAGAATTCGAGAGAGCAAACAGAAAAGATATTCCAGTTGAAAAAAATAGAATTTTAACCAGACATTTATTAGAATTTGTTGTATAAGGGACTACGCAGTATCTGAACGAAAAGTCATGTTCAGACAAAATTCGAATATCGAAATCCGCCCATTTTATAAGATTGGCCGAAACAAATTCGAATATCAAATGACAAAATGACCAAAACTAACCTATTGGAATTGTGATGTTTCTGTCATTGAAACATTCTCATTTTGGTTATTGTTTCGTATTTCGTGCTTCGGATTTCGAATTTCTGAACGAAAACAGAGGTTTTCGTTCAGGCACTACGTATTTTCAAAAGCGATGTGATGAAAAATGATGTTCTTTCAAAGCAGGAGTGATAAATGCAAAAATCCAAATTTACAGCATATTTCTATATATATTTCATAATTTCAATGCTTGTATTTTTAAGTCCTGGTTTTGATTCCTCTGCAGCTCAGAACAGTAAGAAACAAGGCACACCAGCTGTTCCGGTTCGGATAGCCAGAGTAGAAAAAAAGATCGTTTCAGATCAGATATCACTGGTCGGAACTACGCAGGCAATTAAAAAAAGTACTGTTGCCGCCGAAGTGCCGGGAGTTGTAAAATATTTTCCCGTTAAAGAAGGGGATTATGTTAAGAAAGGCGATCTGCTTGTAAGTCTAAGATCTATAAACTTAAAGTTACAGTTAAAAGGTGCTGTAGCAGCGAGGGAGAAGACCGATGCAAATCTTGAGAATGCGAAAAATGAACTTGAACGTGTAAGCAGGCTTAAAGACGCAAACAGTATTGCTGAAAGAAAATATGATGAGGCCCTTTATAACTATCGCGCTCTTTCCCAGGAACTGGTGCGAAACAATGCCAAAATAGAACAACTTGAATATGAAATTTCACAAAAAAAAGTTCTTTCACCTTTTTCAGGTTTTATAGCCGTTGAACACACACAGGTGGGCCAATGGGTCAGCTCCGGCGGAGCTGTGGTTACCCTCATTGATCTTAGCAAAATACGCATAACTGTTGATGTTCCTGAGCGGTATGCAGTCCTGCTTCCTGAAAAAGGCAAAGTCAAGGTAAAGGTTAAAAGCATATCAGGCAAACCGCTTTCAGGGAGAATTTATGCAATACTACCCCAGGGGGATTCAGAATCCAGGACATTTCCTGTAAGGATAAACCTTGCAAATCCCGGGTTTAAGATTAGAAGCGGGATGGAAGTTTTTGTTACTTTCGAACTGGCGCGGAAAAGGAACGCACTTCTTGTTCCAAAGGATTCTGTTGTTACTGCCGGAGATAATAAAATAGTCTTTTCTGTTGCCGGCGGAAAAGCAGTTCCTGTCAGAGTAAAAATTACAGGTTATTTCGACGGTTATGTGGCTGTTGAAGGAAATCTGAAGCCCGGGGATCAAGTCGTCATACGGGGTAATGAGCGCCTGAGGCCGGGGCAGGCGATTGAAGTACAAAACTAAGTTTTCGCAACATCATATTTCAACGTAAAAATAACATGCCGGCTGAGATCGACAACAAATTATCGATATGATATTGCTAAGTACCTAACCCGGATAAACCGGAAACAACAAAATACAAGCATCCATTCTCCGTAGCAGGCTACTGCGAAGGATGAACCAAATTTCAAATAAATTCCAAATTACAATATAAAAATCTTAAATAAGATTAAAAACCAATAGTTCTTTGCCAGCATTGTAATTTATTTGTCATTTGCTTTTTGAATATTGTGATTTATTTGTCATTTGTCATTTGTCATTTGGCTATTGTGATTTGTTTGCTATTTGTCTTTTGTTTTCT